>JBJFCA010000036.1:6281-25135 GCA_051888725.1 Lachnospiraceae bacterium | reverse complement strand
AAAAGGCTTTAAATCGGAGGATTCCCTTATGACACTGAAACAGCTCTCCTACTTCGTAACCATTGTCGAATGTGGCAACATATCCAAAGCTTCCGCAAGACTTCACATTGCGCAGCCACCGTTAAGTTCACAGATTAAATCACTGGAATACGAATACGAAATTACTCTTTTTGAAAGAGGTTCCAGAAGAATAAAACTTACACCTGCAGGTGCTTACTTATACAAAGAGGCCAAAAGAATACTGGAGCATATGGATACTATTGCACTTAATCTTCAGGATTATTCAGACAAAGAACATACAAACCTAAAGATTGGTTCCGTGTCTCCGAGCGGTGTTCACCTGATTGGAAAATACATAAAACAATATCAGAGTGATTACCCGAATATAAGTGTAACCATATCAGAAGCACATACGAATACACTGGTGGATATGGTTCTTAACGAGTCCATTGAACTTGCAGCAGTACGAACTCCTTTTCATTGTGAGAGTCTTATCTGTCATTTTCTTGAAAACGAACCAATGTATGCCGTAGCATCCGCTACATTTTTAACCGGTACGGATTCCTCAGATATTTCTTTGCAGGAACTCTCAAACATTCCCCTGGTATATCACAGACGGTTTGAGGAGCTTTTAAAGGATGCATTCCACTCTGAAAATCTTAAGTTCTCTTCCTGCTGTACGAGCGATGACGGAAGAACTTCCCTGATGCTTGCCCAAGCCGGTATCGGGTGCGCAATTATCACGGAGTCTACACTTCCCGAAAAACTTCCGGATGGTGTGATCAAGAAAAAAATAGCAAGTGAATTACTCTTTACAAGATTGGCTATTATCCACAAAGAAGGGAAAAAACTGTCCAAGCCTGCTAATAATTTCTTAAAAATTTTTCTGGAAGATCAAAACAACCGGGACTCTTAACGGTAAGTAAAGCTTAATTTGCCAAGCTTGATTTCATCTTCCCGCAAAAGCTCCACCCTTTCATAGGGTCGAAGCTGTACTCCGTTTTTAAAGGTACCTGTTGCAGCATTCAGATCTTCCATATAAATATGCCCGTCTTCCTCCAGTACCTTCACATGCATTTTCTCAACCGATGCATCATTGATCATCACGTCAGCATACTCGGGCTTTCGCCCGATAATGACAGGCAGCCTGGAGAGATTTAACACGCGTCTGTTCTGCCTTCCGTTCCCGTACAGTTTTCTTTCCTCCTGTTCCGTGGGTGTATCGTCATATTGCAGTTTTTCCTCATTAACCAAAAGAAGGTCCTGCTGCCCCTCATTCATAAGAAGCTCCGTCTTCTCCGTTTCTTTTATGTTTTTAATCTCCCGGGGCCAGAAATGCAGAACGGATTCTGTCAGAAACTGCTCTCCCATACCCTCCCATTTTGCGTACAGGCCAAAAACCGCATCTACCATTTCGCTGTCATCCATATCCGCTTTCTCCAGTAAAAATGACAAAAATGGTTCCGGATTGATTTTTTCCCGCTCACTCAGGTACGGTACGTATAAAAAAGAAAAGGTTTCTTTTTCCACATCCTGATAAATAAACTGCGGATGAAGAATCAGATTTCTTTCATCCATCAGGTATTGCTCCAAAGACCATAATGCAGACTGCAGACTGCCGATCAGCTGATCCATAAAAACTGCCTTTATCTTCCTCTTGGCGAACAGACTCTCCAGATTGAGCTTGCCGGTAATATCATAATATAAACCGCTTTCCCCGTTATGAATATGAAAATCAGCCGGCAGCACGCCCTCCAATTTCTTATTTGTCAGAATCTGATACTGATATCTTAATTTTCCCTGCAGTTCTCCTTCGGGTTTTACTTTTAAATAGTTACGATGATAGCTGTTAATATACTCTGTATTCATATTTCTAACCATACCTTTCTGTAGTCTTTACTTCTTTTTCGCAAGAACCTGACGGAACATTCTGAGCAGAAAAACCGGATCCCGGCACAGACTCTCTCCCGTTTCTTCCATATTCCATCCGTGAACGGAAAAGAATCCACTGAAATCCTTTACCGGAAGCTCTAATTCACCATAAACCCGGAAACGGATTCCTTTTCTTAAGATTCCAAAGCTCTCCGCCTGAAAAGTCGGTGTCATACCGATATATCTGTGTTCTGCGTATTCTGCAAAGGTTTTTTCTGCCAAAACCCCGGCACTTTCCACATGATCTTTGCAGATACTGCTTCCTTTCATGGCAGACCGATAGGCATCCTGTTTAATGACACATCTGTCATACTGATAAATGCCGGCATAGAATAAAAACAAAATAACCGAAAATGTCATCAGCATAATATAAGTTGCTTCTATTGTCATATATCCGTCCCGCACCACAATCACCATGCCTTTCCGCAACCTGCAAACTTTCAGGTACTTTGGTACCATATGCAGGTACACTAAACTCTTAATCAGATGAAAAGCAGCAGTCTTCCTATGAGCATAAAGGGTATAAACGGCAATGCAGTCTTTCTGTTTGCCTTTTTACAAATCAGAAGAACAGCTGCTGCCAGTGACTGTACAAACAGCGCAAGACAAAAAACTGCCCAGACAACACCGGCACCTTCCATACCGCCGATTAATAGCAGCATGATACCATCTCCAATTCCCACTTTTTTCTCCGTGATAAAGGTCAGTAGCAGTAAAAGCAGGCCCGGGACAAAACATCCTACACTTTCTCCCACAATTTGAATAAAATTATCCGTTCCTGTGCTACTCCATACACGGCTGCACAGAAAGAATATGCCTGCTGCCATACCCACTGCCAACAGTTTAACCGGCACCTTCCTGCTTTTCAGATCAAACAAACTGCCTACAGATAAAATACCTACGGCGCTTATTGTTTCTGCAACGTGTAAACTTTCCATACTGATATCAGCCCTCCTTTTAACTGTTTTAATTTGCACATCTTACACATGCGCGATAGTTTTTTTCTGCTTCAGACAGCGGTATTCTTCGAATGGTTCGCTTCAGGCCGCTGCATCCGGGATCGGTATGATATTTTTCGCCCTCTTCGGTAAGATAGACTTTGTCTGCATGGTTATCACCGCATTTCTCGCATACACCGTATCTTCTGCCATAGGCATTGATTGCCAGATACGCCTCGTGCCTTGTTACTTCGCGGATAGAAAGGCTGATATGACTGCACTGCGGATCTTTATGGTAAACCTTCGCATACTCCGCGACATACACCATTTCTTCTTCGGAATGGGAAACATCATAACCTGTCCAGGCTCTTGCATAAAACCGGCAGTAAAACCATCCGGGTGTATAACCTGCAAGCCAGATGAGCGGTACTGCTTTGTAAGAAACCACCAGATCAATACAGTCATCCTGCTGCATGACGGAAGAATCTGCATAAATCAGACTCTTTTTACCATACATGAGCGGCGCCCGGTTTAAGTATTCCTCACCGCATAATTCCTCCACCCTTTTTTTCACATAAGTATAGGAAAATGCAATATTTTCCGTAAAGGCCTCCAGCCCCTCATCATCCTCTTCCTCAAAAATCCGGTCATAGGCATATGCATATACACATAATTCATTTCCGGTTTCCCTTAATGCAGATAAAAGGGTAGAATGCAGACTGTATATTTCGATTATGGATAATATATTCAGGAAAAAGAAGAGAAACAGCGGCAGTACAACAGCTGCTTCCACTGTCATGCTCCCTCTTTCCAAGAAAGGTGGGGATATCCCCTTTACAGAGTCAGCCAAGAGGAGATTGTTTGGGAGATGGCTGTGGAGTTGACAGCCACGCAAGATTCGAGAAGGATGTTTTGTGCTTGTTAGTTTAATGTTTTCTGTTTTCATAAAAGCCGACACCATAAAGGAGACATCCCCACCTTCCTTTTTAATATCCATAAATACCATCAATGCTATATTTTCTGTTACCGCTGCTTCCATAATTCAGACAGAGCCTGAAGCGGTCAAAGCAGCCATCCATACGGAACGCTTCATTTCCTGCAGTCTTACGGATATCCATTTCCATAATATCTGCCAGCCTTAAAGATAGTGTTTCTTTATTCTGAAAACACATGAGAATCCGCAGATAATCTATATAGGACAATCCATCCTGTATGCTTACAGTATTCTTTTCAGGTCCTTCAAAACTCATTGCCTGCTCCAGGGAATAATGCCATTCCGCCGGTTTCTTCAAAAGCGGTATCCTGCTGTTTTCCAGCAAAGCCGATACGTCATAAACCGCTTCTGCCATAGCCCAGACTGTTTCCAGCACATAAGCCAGTACGTCTGCTGCTTCCGGAACACCCAGAACCGTTGTTATGGAGAGCGCCAGTATCTCGGCACAGGCTTTCTTTTCACTGTCCTGCAGAATAGATATCAGATTTGCAGCTCCCCTGATTCCCAAAAGTTCACCCACCACAAACTTCAGATTATCCGGATCATTATCAAGACCGGCCAGAATATATTCTGTCTGATACTTTAAGAGGGAATCTCCCTTAGGACTGACATATTGTCCGGTATATGACAAAATGTATTCCTGAAAAAGAATTTGTTCGAGAAAACTATCTTCAAAGGAAGTATCCTGAAGAGAATCGTTTCCTGTGAAACGCTTTCTGTGGGAAGCGTAATTTGACGGAGTAATCTTCTGTGCAGATATAGATTCCCTGTCCGCCACAAGATTTAAAACACCTGCTTCAAAAAAAGAGACCGCACCGCCCTGTTCTTCTGTATCAAAGAGCATGCTGCTTTCCATACCTGACAGGTTTTCCAGTTCTTTTAAGGCATCCTTTTGCTCCTGCAGCAAATCCCTGTTTAAAAGTCCGTATTTTTCTGTTTCATCTGCCCAGGACATAATTTTTTCCAGATAAGTAATCCCCATATCCTGGTACATGACTTCCACTGCCTGACGGCGGATTTCCCTGCCTCCCATATCACAGGCACCCAGTGCGCCATAAAGACAGGTATCCGTCAAGGTAAGCTGTGTCGCATTTCTGTAAAAGCTTCCCAAAAAAAGGTCTTCCGCACTCAGATTTTTCTTAACATAAGACTCCAGATGAGAAATCATATTGTCGTAGGATACGGTTGGTGTTCCGTAAGACAGATCCACAAAAAGAAGATTATATTGCTGAAAAAGTTCTCTGTGATACTCAGCCAGAACACTGTTTATCCCTATATCTGTCACACATTCTGCTGCAAACCGTCCGGTATTCTCCTGTACCTGCCTGATAAGCATCAGGCAGAATGACAGAACCACCGTCAGAATCAGTGTCAGAAACACTGTCAGATACCCTTCCCCCAATCCCTCCCTCACATGTCTGTTACCCCTTCTGTTCATAGGCGTCCTTTCCTTATAGCTTACTTGTCTTAGCTGTAATCTTGTCAAAAAGAGATTCTACAATGGCGGTAATCTGACTTTTAAAAATAATAACCAGTCCTACCAGTACGACAATAATCAATATCACCTCCACCGTGCCCATACCGTCCTCTTCTTTCAGGAAATCCCGAAATCCTTTTTTCATTATCATATCCATACTCCTCGCTTTCCGCCGGATTTACTTTCCCCCGGCCTTGTTATACTCTTAGTCCCTTTTCGGATTTGTATTTCTGAAAATGAAATTTGCTAATTGAATCAGAACTCTTAAAAAGCGTCGGCACTTAATGAGCAATCAATTGCGAATTTAGTACCGTTACGCTTTTTACGAAGCGGGAGCGGGTTCTGATTCAAGTATGCAAATTCATTCAGAAATACATTTCCGAAATAGGAGCTTCTTTTATAAAGATAAGAATGCCGGAAACATCAGCAGCACCATCGTCATACCGAGCATAAGCATCATAGGAAACAAAAGTCCGGTAGATGCTTCTTCTCCTTTTTTGCGTGACATGGCTGTTCTTTCCTCAGACAGGGAAAGCACCTCCCTTTTCAGCAGCATAAAAAGCTGCTGGTTCCCTTTCTGAAGACTCTGTGTCAGCAGAGCTGTCAGTCTGATATAATTCTTCTGGCACATCCTCTTTCCGAAATTTTCATAAGCTTCTGCTTCCGGTACACCGCTTTGTATTTCCCTTGCGGTATACCGCATTTGTTCGTATACCGGATTACGTTTTGCTCCTTCTGCTGCTGTCTTTTCCCACGCATGCAGGATGCTTAGGCCTGCTCCCAGATACAATGTCAGCTTATTGACTACAGTTCCGTATTCTTCTTCCATCTGTAACAGTATCTGCTCCTGCCTTTTTTTCCGGGCCCTGATCCCGGCAACGAAAGCAAGCACCGCAGCGAGTATACTGAGAAAGAAAATAGAAAGTCCTTTCTTCTCTTTCTTTTCCCTCCACGTAATCTTTTCACCATTAATCTCATCCGGTAAGACGATCTTTTCATCATCCCGGCTCTGTTCTTCTGCCTCGCAAACCAGCCGGTTAACAGCATCCTGATACGATTCTTTCATCAGATCCGGTCTGACACGCAAAGCAAAGGTCTGCTTCTCTTCAAACTCTTCACAGGTTACTGTCAGTGTAAGAATAATATCTGTCACGGGAGAAGATACACCTGCAAGAATCTCCCCCTCTTCTGTCAGGATTCCCGGTGCACTGCTCTGCCAGCTTAAAGTAAACGGGTAGCCTTTCAGCTGACCGGGGAGATACAGATCCTGTGTAATCTCCCGAAACGAAGCATTATCGTTAAGCATCCTGTCAGGAAGCTCCATTAGCAGCTTCTCATACAAAATCTGCAGCTCTGCTTCACTGTACCGATTCGCCTGAACAGTAAGCTCCGCCTCTGCCAGTTCTCCATTTTCACTTTCTGCTGACAGCCGTATTGTCTGTTCACCTTCTCCCGATGTATTACGGTATAAAATTCTTCCATTATGTAACACCTCCTTTCCCATTTCCGATATCCCAGCCAAAAGGGCAAGTACACATCCCACAGCAAAAATCAACAGACTTTTTCTCATGAATTTCCGGTATTGCCACATGCTTTTTCCTCCCCCAGGCTTTTTCGGACTATATTTTCAGCCAGTCCGGCGGCAGTCAGATAACAGATTAAGCAGACTGTTGAAACTATCCGTCCCTCCGGGCTTTCATATAATACCGAAAAGAAGCCCGGACTGCTGATTTCCACATAAAATGTCAGCAGAAACGGTATGACACTCATGATTTTCTGTTCAAATACTTTTCCGCTAATAATGGACAGAATTTCCTGTTGCAGTGAAATTTCATCACTGATCAGTACTGCTGCCTGCTCAATGATTGCAGGCAGATTTCCTCCGCTTTGTACGGCAATGGAAAATACCTCTGCAAATTCCCTGATATGTTCCACGCCGCTTCGTGCTGCAAATTCCTGCAAAAGCTCCTGTAAAGGAACATTTAAGGATAGTCCTTTTTCCATTTTCCAAAGTTCGGCACTCATGTAATTTTGTTGTCCCAATCCCCTTGCTCCCTGCAGATTCCGAATATCCTTCCGGCACTCCAGAAAGGCGTTTTCTATGGAAAAACCCGCTCTTAAATTGGCGGCAAGATATAAAAGAAAATCCATGAACTGTAACTCCAGTTCCCGTTGCCTTTTTTTCCGCCTGTCTGATTGAAAGCGGTTAAAAATAATAACACTGCATGGAAGAAATAAAATAGAAACCAATAGATTCCGGTAAAAAAACCATGATAGAAAAATAATGAGAAATGCACTGATCATGATGTATCTGACTTTTTCAATACCTTCAAAAAAATAGAATTGATAAAGAATAATACCTTTTGAAACGGCAGCCTTGTATTCCCGTTTGTGAGACCTATATAAGGATACCCGCTGCCTTAAGTTTTTCCACATGCTGCAGATTCCCTTCCTTCTTAAGACTGCCCAGTCTGCCCTCCGTCACAGGCAGATCCTCCGTAAAGCGGTAAAGTGTATGCAGCTGTATTTCTCCTTCTGCCATACCGTCCACCTCTGCAATTTCCAGTACTTTACGGCTCTTGTCACGAACTCTCCCCAGGTGGATGATAATATCAATGGCAGATGCAATTTGTTGCTTAACGGCAGTCAGTGGAATATCCATACCCATTAAGATCATGTTTTCCAGACGGCTCAACATATCTGCAGCACTGTTTGCATGGCCTGTGGACATGGAGCCGTCATGCCCCGTATTAAAAGCCGTCATCATATCCACTGCTTCACTCCCTCTGACTTCTCCTACAATGATCCTGTCGGGACGCATTCTTAAGGAGCTCCTGATGAGATCCCTGATTGTAATGGCATGACACCCTTCCACATTCTGATTTCTCGTCTCCAGACGAATCAGGTTATCGATTCCCTGTATCTGCAGTTCCGCACTGTCTTCTATGGTAATCACTCTTTCTTCTTTGGGAATAAAATCGGACAGAATGTTTAAGAAAGTGGTTTTGCCGGATCCGGTACCTCCGCTGATGAAAATATTGTAGCCTGCCCTGACCCACTGCTCTATTTCCTCTGCTGCCTCTTTTGTAAGACTGCCCCAGTGCAGCAGTTGTTCCATGGTTACAGGCTTATCCGGAAATTTCCGGATAGTCACAACGGGGCCGTTTATTGCCACAGGACTCAATACCACATTCACTCTGCTCCCGTCCCGTAATCTGGCATCCACAATCGGCGATACTTCATTGACAGTACGGTTACAGTCCCCCACAATTCTCTGGATGATCTGCAAAAGCTTGTCCGTGGATTCAAACTTTACCGCTACCTTTTCCATATGTCCTTCCCGTTCAATAAAAACCTGATCCGGACCGTTTATCATGATTTCCGTAATGGACGGATCCTCCACCAGCGTCTGCAGAATATCCAGCCTGCGCAGGGAAAAAAATATTTCACGTTTTAATCTGCGTCTGTCCTCAACGGTATACAACCGAATTCCTTCTTCTGAAAGGAACAGATCGTCGATCTCACGCAGAACCTCTTCGTCCGTTGTTTCCCTAAAATAATCCAACCTCTTAAGAAGCTTTTCTTCCAGATATTTTTTCATGCCGCCTCCAGATCCTCCCGGATCAGCTTCCTGATATACTCTGCCAGTTCTCCCCTTGTATACTGCTCCATTCTGTCGGGAAGTCTGCTAAACACAGGCAACAGCTGTTTTTTTGTCTTTGACAGAATCTCTTCACACTGATAGTCCCGTAAAAGCTCTTCGTACTGCGCAATTTTTCCCTGTGCATAACCGTCTTCTTTTACAATGGTGTAGATCCTGTCACACAGTTTTAAGAGATCAAAAGTCCCCTGGATGCTCTCACTTAAGTCCAGAATCAGATAATCATATCCGCCGCACCGTGCAATCTTACTGATAAGCTCCATCCATTCACTCCCCTTCACACAGATCAGATTCTGTCCTGCATAAACCGGTGGAATATAATACAGGGGTCCGATCTGCATGGCGACAGACTGCAGCCGGCACAGGAAACGTTCCTCCGGCTCCTTGCTGAAATAAAGCAGTGCGGCAAGATCTCCTTTGATACTCTTATCAAGCAGCTGGTTCCAGCCTGCATAGTGCTCAAAGCTTAAGTACAAAACCTTCTTTTCTTCCGCAAGTGCCTGTCCCAGTGTCAATGCAAATGACGTCTGCAGACATCTGCGGATGGGCGAATACAGCCCGATTATCTTTGCACGCCCGGTTTCCTTAAGCAGTTTTGCTTCTCCGGTAATCATACCGGCAATCTCATCAGTAATCTCCCGGTATACATTTTCTGCCTTCTGATATTTGCAGATGTTCTTAATATTTTCTCCTGCTATTCTGCCGCTTTCATTTAACAGCAGTGTCTTTTCTGCAGGCAGTTTTGCCACCTCATAGGTATAGTCAGACTCCGATACCAGTAAAAGCGCTATTTCTTCCTCTTTTCCAAGGGCAAGGAGCTTCTCCTCCTCTGTATAGGTATGCAGTTCATAGGGAAATCCGCTCTGACTCTTTAAGTATGCCGTCATTCCCTCCGCATAATCCGACTCGCTGTCATAAAAAGCCATAATCTTTTTCTTCACCCGTAACACCTCTCTCTCAAAAATATATCTGCAGGCATAAGCCAAGCAGCATGGGTCCTGTCAGCCTGACATATCTGTCATGCTCTTTTTTTCGAAGCCTGTCTGCCAAAATCTTCAGAAAATAAAAGACTGCACCAATGCCCATGCTGCCAAACACAAAGGTAAGGGCAGCTTGCGGACGTAAAAACAGCAGACAGACCATATAAAGTTTTACATCTCCTGCTCCCAGTCCTCCCAGAGCAAAAAAAAGATACAGAAATGCAAACCAGCAGACAAGAACCAGTATCTCTTTTCCGGCACCTGAAAACTGTCCCCCGTCCAGCCAGTATGCCAGACGGTAAAGCGCGGCTGCCATGATACCTGACACAATCAGTTCATTGGGAATTTTGCCGTACCGGTAATCAAAACAGCATGCTGTCGCAAGAATCAATAAAAGTACATAAATTGCCCTTCACCTCCGATTCATAGCCTGTTAAATGGGAAATCATAAAAATGAAAAAATGAAATGTAAAAAAGATAATCAGATACTCCGAATAGATGTTTCGGATGTAAAACGAATTATAGGGAACGATTTATCATTTGTAAACCCCTTTTTTGAAAAAAGTGAAATTTTGGTAGATTTTTACATAACTTTGTAAAAATGAATGCCATAAAGCAGGAAAAGCCCCGGAAATCCAAGGATTGCGGTTGTCAAAACCGTCACGGTATTTAACCCAATACTGCTCTCCATTCCACAGATTCCCAGAAAAAGATTACTTAAGAAAATGGCAAGCGTCCCCGTCACTGTCCGGAAAATCAGATTAAGCAGCCACTCCCAATGTTTCCTGATGGCACCGATCAGTAAAACACTGCCACAGACTGCTACGATGAGCATAATTCTTGTTTGCTGATTCATGATATCCTGCCGCACAATTGTCTTTTTACAAAATATGCCGGATTGCCGGATTTATGTATTACTTTATCAGAATCATCTCTTTTCCAAAATAAGGAATAAGGACATCCTCAAGTGGCTATACTTTATGCAAAAGAAGAAAAGGAGCCGGTTTTATGAAAGTTTTATTTCGCCAGGAGCGCAGTGATAAAATGCCCGTGGAGGAAGATTTTACGCATACCACCCTTGCAGAAGATATTGAAAAAACCCGCTACGATCTGGAAATCGCCTATGCGGGTTTTGACAACGCTATAGATCCTGATATGATTGACTGCTATATCTATCAGGTGAATTCACTTTTAAAAAGATATACCTACCTGACCTCTCTGGCTGAAAAAGAGAAGGTAGAGGTTGCAAATCTATGCCCGGAATCCCCGATTCGCACCCTGATCAGCCACGTTTTCGGTTAAGGAGTTTTTTCCGTAGGTAAAACCTGCATAAACTGTCTGGGAATTTTCCATGACGGGGGCACTGTCATCCTGTGCGGCAACTTCTTTATAAGCATCATGCAGCTTCGTGATAACTGCCTCTACATGGAGCAGAAATTCTTCGTCTTTTCGAATATCCGCTTTTAAGAGTTCCCGGTTGCAGTATAAATACAAAGAAAGCAGACGAAGTCCGATCTCATAAGAAAGATCCAGGGAATCGATCAGTTCGGAAAGGCAGCGCTCTGCTTTTCTGACGTCTTCCCTGTATTCTGCTGTTTTTCCGTCCTGTAAGCTTTTCTTTGCATCTGCCGTATAAGTCAGCAGCATTTCATAAAGAATTACGATCAGTTCTGTTTTATTTGCCTGGGTAATGCGCAGTGTAAACTGCTGTTTGCATTCTCTTGTCATATCCGTACTTCCTTTCCGACCGGTTACTGTAATAACTGCAGCACCTGAGAAGGACGCTCATTTGCCTGTGCCAGCATGGAAGTGCCTGCCTGGGTTAAAATCTGGTAAGTGGTATAGGTGGTCATTTCCTCTGCCATATCCACATCCATAATGCGGGAATATGCCGCTGTCATATTTTCATTGGTAATATCCAGATTGTTGACAGTGGATTCCAGCCGGTTCTGATAGGCACCAATCTGGCTTCTGACAGAAGATACATAGTTGATGGCATTACTGATCCTCTCAATGGATGTCTGTGCACTTTCCTGCGTGCTTAAATCCAGATTGACAAGTCCCATCTGCTTTAATGTAACCTCCGGAATCCGTACTTCAAGCACCTGTCCTTCATTGGAGCCTACCTGCAGGCGCATGGCGCCGATTCCGGTAGCATCTATGGACACATCCCCCAGATTGGTCTTGTTCTGTGCAGCTGCAGCACTTAGATCCAGAGTCATTTCAAAACCATTGCTTCCCTTTAAGTAAACCTGATTTTCCTCAATCTTGTCTACCTTGACATCAGAAGGGAATTTTCCACCATATCCCGCTGTAAAGGTTTCTACTTTACCTTCGGCATCCAGTGTAATTGACACGCCTGTCAATTCATATTGCCCTGTGGCCACTTTATCGGAATACGTGCTGACCTTCATGGTTTCTTCAGTGGTATATGCTTTCAGATCAAATTCGCCGTTTAAAAGCTTCTGGGTATCAAATTCCACTGTATCGGCGATTCGGTCAATTTCACTGCAAAGCTGATCCGCCTCGTCCTGAATCATCTGTCTGTCATCATCCGTCAGTACACCGTGTGCGGATTTTACCGCCAGCTCATTCAGACGCTGCAGCATGTCATGGATTTCCGTCATGGCGCCGTCCGCTGTTTCGATCACGGAAATACCGTCGTTGGCATTCTCTTTCGCTTTTGAAAGCCCTTTTAACTGTGCATTCATTCGTTTTGCCATGGCAAGTCCTGCCGGATTATCCTTTGCATGATTGATTTTAAGTCCGCTGGATAATCTCTCCAGGGATTTCGTCAGAAGATTTTCACTTGTAGAAAGTGCATTGTTGGAAATCATTGCTGAAACATTGTAGTTTATTCTCATAGTCTTAAGTCCTTTCTGTGTCTGCTATGCTTCTTCGCAGTGCCGATACAACAGCGCCTGCTGTCCGGTACAGTTTAACGGTTTCTTCTTTTCCGGACTGCTGCGTCCGACGGGAAATTTCTTTAACTCCTGTTACAATTTCTATCTTGCCTACGGACATACCTCTTTGCTGCAGGGATTCTGTCAGAAAATGGGAGGCTTTTTGCAGTGCATAAGCTGCTTCCTCCTTACTGCAGGTGAACATCCCGGATACCGTGTCGTCCGACAATGTGAAATCACCCGTCAGTACATCCCCTGCTTTGTTTTCCGTACGTACATAAATATGCCCTTTGTCTGCCTCATCATGTACAAGCTTCAGATGAATGGTTGTCAGTTCTTCCTCCACAAGACAGGGAATATCATATTCTTCCCTTTCTGCATAAGCTTTTTTGATGGTGAGCTGTTTACAGGAAAGCTGCAGTGCTTTCACATCCACGCTTTCTGCCTTTTCAGAAAAGGTGAGCTCCTTTGCCTCCTTCTCACATTCCGAAAGCATATCACCGTAAGCTTCCTGCAACGATTCCCGATCCGCAAAGACCTCATCCGTTAAAAACGACCCGAGATTCTTTTTCACATGGCTTTCCCTGCCGTATTTTCCGGCGAGGTTTTTCAGTCTGGTAAACGGTGCCAATGCATCCTTGTCCATTGCTTTCAAAGCCATGATGTTATTGATGGTAACAGGCTCCTGCAGTTGTCGCAGTTCATCCTGGTAAAATTTTCCCTCACCGTCCCATTTTCGGATTTCATTCAGCATCTGCCTGTTATATGCACTGTCGATCTGGGCGTCTATGGAGATGTTCTCCGTATCTGCAATTTCGGAAAGACCGCCAAATGTTTCATCCACTGAAATATTGATTCCTTTTACCCTGCCGGTGCGTACAGCGGACAAAAGATTTTGAAATGTCAGCTCTGCCTTCATATCTACAACTTTTCCGATGGCAGCACCGTCTGTTTTTTCGATTTGCCTTACCAGCCTGTAAATACCGATAAAAGATGCCTTTTCCTCCGGAGTGATTTCCTGATTCTGCTCCAGTCTGTACAGGAAACGGCTGTATTTTTCGCTGTCTTCGTAAAAGGTATCCTGACTGTTAAAATATTCTTCCAGCTCCTCCATGGACGTCTGAAGGGGATTGACGCCGTCCCGGATCATTTTAAGAACTGACATGGGAGTCATTTTTTCAACCACCCGTTCTACAATTCCGGATGCACCTTTTACGGCCTGCAGATTTTCCACAGTCAGATCCGTATGGTTATAACTCAAACTGCGCAAGGCTTTTCGGTTCTCATCCGTAAGCTCCATTCCCATATCGGTCAAAAGAGCGTCCACATTACGGAATGCCTTTCTGATGCTATCCCCATAATCACCTCTGGGTACCGTAAACATCGTTTCATATGCCTCACCCGCTGTCTGATACGCTGCTTTCAGAGACGCTCCCGTTTCATACAGGCCATCCACCGTAAGCGGCTCTTTTAAGGAAAGCATCCTGCTTATCGTGGCTGCCGGCATATAAGGAATCTCCGCTGTTTTACGAAGTGTCTCTTTGGCAAGATCAACCGGGGCCTGTAGGGCCGGAACACTGCCCGTCTGATTCTCTTCCATGGCCTTCAGTGCAGAAATGGTATCCTCAATGGGTGCGGTGTCAATGGAAAAACCACTCTTCAGGAGTTTTACATTTGCCTCTACCGTCATAAGCAGCCTGACTTCCTCAAGCTGTCTTCTTGCCGTTATCTGTTCCGGTGTCTGTTCTGTTATGGCACAGGCTTCTTCGTATCTGTTTTCATAATCAGTCAGGGTATCCACTGCTCTCCGATAAATACTCTTTGTTACCGTAAGATCTGCTTCCCCTGCAGGAAATCCGTCTGCCACGGCAGCTGTCAGAGAAGCAAGAACTCTTTCGTACTCCATGGGAAGCTGCAGTTCCTGTAAGGAACACAATCTTGAAAAAGTCTCTTTATTCAGCGGAATACCGGCTTCCACCAGCCATCCGGCATTCTGGAGCGTTTCCTCCGTTACAGGATATCCGGCTCCCTCTATAATCTGCTCCATCTGTGTTTTCAGGGCATCCATATCCACAGTATCTGCTTTTTGTCCCAGATATCCGGGCATGTCTTCCCTGAAATAACCTCCGGTCAAACCGGCTCCGTCCACGGCACCGGAATACTTAGCCAGATACAGGTTATCAATGGTAGGAGCCAGTTCATTGGTAATCATGAACTTCATGCTTCCTTCTGACAGCTCTGTCAGTTTCATTCCCCGTTTCAGTGCTTCTGCGGCATCCGTCAGGTTTTGTTCTGTCAGTGGGATATCTTCTTCCATGAAGCTGTCCTGTATCCCCGCAAATTGCTCTTCACTTATCTGTGCCGCATATCCCTGACTGCCCGTGATTTCGGACAGGGTTTTCTTATCTATCTGATCGGTATATCCCGCAATATGGATGCCTGCCTTTAAAAGCTCGGCTTTCATGGTATCCAGAATCGTTACCATGTCCTCTGCATCCATTTCCGAAGGATCATAACCGTCCTTTTGCAGCTTTGCAAAATCTTCATCTGATAAAGAATTAGACATCACTGCCATAAAATTGTGCATCTGGCTTACGTCATCCGCCCCTGCAGCATTTTTCAAATCCTCTCCGTTCCATCCATGGATTCCCTGACTTTTGGAAAAGTCATATGCGGCATGATTCACAATCCTGTCAGAAATGTCTCTTTTACCTTGACCTACAGTATCTTTATGCTCTGTATGTGTCCGATATGAAGTTATGGGATCCGTACTTTTCTGTACGGCATTCTCAAACGTAATCTTCATGCCTAATTCCTCTTTCAAACCTTTGCATCCTGCGAGTTCCTTTCCAATGGGGATGTTCCCAAAAAGGAAAAAGGCGAGCACTTCCGTGTGCTCACCTTTTATTTCGTCACATTTTTCCCTTTTCTTAACCTTTAAAATTCAAATACTAATGCAGCGTACGGTGCCAGATCCACGGAAATGGAATACTTTTTGCCGCACAGGGGCTTTGCTTTTGCTTCCACTACCGCAGGAACCTGATGGCCGTTTCCGCCGAATCTTTCCTCATCACTGTTTAAAATCAGTGTGTATTTTTTCTTAGACGGTACCGGAATCTGATAATTCTCCCATGTCATGGGGGTCATATTCATCACAAACAACAGTTTCTTTCTGCCGGTCTTGGGCTTACGGATAAAGGAATAGGTACTTCTGTCCTTATCGTCCGCATTCATCCATTCAAATCCGGCCCAGCTGTTATCGATGCTGTAAAGGCAGGAATATTTGTTGTAGATTTTAAGCAGCTCTCCGACATATTCCTTCAATCCCCTGTTCAGAGGCTCCTGCAACAGAAACCAGTCCAGTTCTCTTGCTTCGCTCCATTCTCTTTCCTGACCGAAATCCTGTCCCATGAACAAAAGCTTCTTGCCGGAATGACCGAACATATAGGTATAGCCGGCTCTCAGATTCGCATATTTATCTACATGATAGCCGGGCATTTTATTTACCATGGAGCATTTCAGGTGCACTACTTCATCATGAGAAAGCGGCAGAATATATTTTTCGCTCTCATTATATGTCATGGCAAAGGTCATGGCATAATGATTATTCCTTCTAAAATAAGGATCCAGCTTCATATATTCACAGAAGTCATGCATCCATCCCATATTCCACTTGAATGTAAATCCGAGTCCGTCATCTTCCACGTTACCGGTTACCTTGGGCCACGCAGTAGATTCCTCTGCAATGGTCATAAATCCCGGGTACATACCTCTTACTACGGAATTCATATGCTTGAAAAATTCAATTGCTTCCAGATTCTGGTTGCCGCCGTATTTATTGGGACACCACTGACCATCCTGTTTACCGTAATCAAGGTAAAGCATGGACGCCACGGCATCCACTCGGATTCCGTCAATATGAAACTCTCTGATCCAGAAAAGAACATTGGCTATCAGGAAATTCTTTACTTCCGTTCTGCCGTAATTAAAGATTTTGGTTCCCCAGTCCGGATGCTCTCCCCTGCGGGGATCGGGATGTTCAAAAATGCAGGTGCCGTCAAAGCATCCAAGTCCAAACCCATCTCTCGCAAAATGCGCCGGAACCCAGTCCAGAATGACCCCTACGCCAATCTTGTGCAGCCGGTTAACCAGATACATAAAGTCTTTGGGAGTGCCGTAACGGGAGGTCGGTGCATAATAACCGGTGACCTGATAGCCCCAGGAGCCATCAAAGGGATGCTCAGCAATCCCCATCAGTTCCACATGGGTGTATTTCATATCCTTTAAATACTCTACCAGTCTGTCAGCAAATTCCCTGTAATTATAGAAGCCGTCTTCCGTTCCGTCCGGATGCTTCATCCAGGAGCCGATATGACATTCATAAATAGCTATGGGCTGCTCATAAATGTTTTTCTCCTTACGTGCTTCCAGCCATTTTTCATCCTTCCATTCAAAACCATTCAGATCCGTAACCCTGGACGCATTGCCGGGGCGCATTTCCGCATAGTTTGCAAACGGATCTGCCTTGTAAAGTTTCTTGCCGTCCCTGGTGGTAATCAGATATTTGTACAGGGTATTTTCTTTCACGCCCGGTATAAAAAGGGTGTGGATTCCCACCGGTCCCTGCTTCTTCATGAGATGACTTTCTTCATTCCAGTTGTTAAACTCACCAATTACGTGAACAGCAGCTGCATTCGGTGCCCACACTGCAAAAAAGACACCCTTTTTTCCCTTTTCTTCAGATAAATGTGCACCTAACTTCTTGTAGATATCATAGTGTGTTCCCTGTGAAAACAGGTACTGGTCCATGTCAGAAACGGTAACCTTCTCCCATTTCTTATCGTTTTCTGCCTTCTTTGTTCTCGCCATAAATCCTCCCAATTAAATACGATTTCATTTGTATTTTTATTTAACGGAAATCCTTCTCCCGTAAAATAATCCTGTCTTCTTCATCGTATCTGGTTGCCACGATGATTTCGAAGAAATGCCCCAATGTTTTCTTATTCGCATGCCGTATCGCTGCGTCCATAATCTCCTTTACTTCATCCATCGTCACTGCATGATCGCTGGTCTGGCGCTCAGCAATACAGGTATGCAATGCAAGCACTCCCAGTTCATCCATACCGTATTCCTGACTCTCCGCATATTTCTTTCCGTAAGAAACCAGAGAGTCGTTGTCCAATGCTTCCACATGAATCTGGATATTGAAGAAATCCTTTAACTTCGGATGCTTCCTTAAAAGCTTATGGACTGCACCCTTCGTATCCTCCAGAATCACGATCACACCCTTATGCTCCTGATTCAGTGCCTTCTCAAGGTTTTCAACACTCTCCTGTGAAAGTGCGCCTGCCTTCTGGATAATGAGCGCTCCGTTATTTACTCTGTCCATAATAGCGGTTACGCCTTTTTGGTTCAGGGAACCGGCGGAAATCTTAGCAATCTTTCCGGAGAAATTGCTGTCTGTCTGCTGTACCTCTTTCATCAGCTTTTTGGCGAGAGTAAGTGTATCCATACCTTCCTCTCCGGTCAGAATGATATTACCCGTATAGGCTGCCAGGCTGATCTTATCAATGGCATTCACAATCTGGTCTCTCGTATGCTTGTTCTGCAGATAAGTGCCAAAAAGTGCTTTTTCCTCTTTCGTCAGCTTCCGGACACCTTTCTTTTCTGTGTGCTCCCCGTCAGCTTCCTTCTTTTTCTTTTCGGTTTTATGATCTTCCTCCGGCTCCCCGGTTTCCCCGGTTTCCTTAGACTCTTCTGTTTCCCCGGTTTCTTCCGATTCTTCGGCTTCTTCCGACTCCTCAGCTTCTTCCGATTCTTCGTCCTCCTCCGACTCCCCGGTTTCCTCGTCTTCTTCGAATTCTTCAGTTTCCTCCGGCTCTTCGTCCTCTTCGAATTCTTCGGTTTCCTCCGACTCTTCGTCCTCTTCGAATTCTTCGGTTTCCTCCGGCTCTTCGGATTCTCCCGAT
>JBJFCA010000036.1:1723-6181 GCA_051888725.1 Lachnospiraceae bacterium | reverse complement strand
CTCTTCGTCCTCTTCGAATTCTTCGGTTTCCTCCGGCTCTTCGGATTCTCCCGATTCTTCAGTTTCCTCGACTTCCTCAACCTCTTCGGCTTCTTCCGGCTCTTCGATTTCCTCGAATTCTTCAGTTACTTCCGGCTCTTCGAATTCGTCAAAATCATCCGGTTCTTCCATATCCTCAAACTCTTCCGATTTTTCAGGTTCTTCGGGTTCTTCGGCTTCTTCAAGTTCTTCTATTTCTTCTATTTCTTCAAATTCGTCGGTTTCTCCGTTAGGATCCGTTTCTTCGAATTCCCCGAATTCATCTGTCTCTTCCGGTTCTACGATCTCCTCTGCTTCTTCTGCAGGTATGGTTTTTCCTTTTTCAAGCTTCTCAAGCAGCCCGTCTCTGGTAGCTGCCTCAAACTCCGTAAACATAGCTCCGGTCTGTTGCAAAATGTGCTGCTGTACTTCCTGCATACGCTTCTGCTCGTTTTCCTTTTTTACGCGCTCCCACTCTGCCAGTACATCTTCCAGTGAAATCTGACCGGTAATCTGTTTCTCTATTTTTTCTGTCTCCGGAACTACCATACTGATCTGGCCGTCATATTCCATGCCCAGCATCTTCTGCATTCCCTGCGGGATAGGATTATGCGGTTCTATCGTAGCGGCAATCCGAGGTTTCATAGGTTCCCCGGCAACATTCTCTTTCGCATTAGGTGCCGGTTCTTCTGCTTTTGCCGGTATTTCAGGTTTCACTTCTTCCACCGATACACCGGACTGTTCGGCTGTAACAGGTTCCTCGGTTATAATCGGTTCGTTTACTGCAACAGGTTCCTCGGTTATAACCGGTTCGTTTACTGCAACAGGTTCTTCCGCTTCCGTAATCTCTGCTGTCGTTTCATTGGAACCGGCAGTTTCCTCCTGTACTGGATGTATTTCTTCCGTTTCTCCGAAGAATACTTCCTCCTTGGCTTCCGTCTGCATTGCTTTCAGACTTTCTTCTACTTCTTCGGGACGGAATACCTTTGTCTCATCCATGACAAATTCTTCTGTATGCTCCGGCAATACATCGAGTCTCTTGGTTGCCTGCTCATCCTCTTCGGTCTCTGCCTGAGGGTCTTTATCAGTCTTCTGTTCCCAGAGTTCTTTCATATTGGCAGCCAGTTCCTTCTGCATATTGATCGTATCGTACTGACCGACATTCATGACTTTTACCTGAATGTCGTCCGGATCGGAAGCCAGGATTTCCTTGGTGGGAGATTCGTCCACTTCTGCAGGCTGTTCTGCTGCTGTTTCCTCTGCTTCGGATATTCCGCGGGCAATTTTGTTTTTCATTTCGGCATATTTTTCTTCCTGGGACGGAGTAAGCGGCTCATGAAGCATTTTTAATTCCATAGCCTTCATGACATAACGGCCTTCTCCAAACCAGAGAATCAGTTCATCACATTCCTCCACACATTTTGTACCCAGACCGATCCGATGGTACAGATATGCCAGTTCATATGCCCATTTTTCTGTATATTCTTTAGATTTTAACTCCTTTAATACTTCAATTCTTTCTTCGATGCTGACGTCCTGTGCTTCATAAAGCTTATACTGCAGAATATACCGGCCGCTGTCCTTGGGTGCAATCTGTACAAATTCCTTGTAATACTCCACTGCCTGTACCACATCGCCCATTTTAATAAACAGCTCACACAAAGAATATACGATGGAACGTCCTCCCGGATACCTGTCATAAGCTAAAAGAAGCAGATCCCTTGCATCCTCAAGCCTTCTGTTTATTTTATAAAGGTCACTGATGGTACAAAGCATCATGACACTTTTTACTCTGGTCCAGTCAATCGTATCTGCAATAGCAGCTGCTTCTGCATATTCGCCTTTTGCAATTAGATCCTTTATCTCTTGTAACCTGATTTTATATTCGTATTTATCCACGGCTGGTGCCCTTTCTTAACTAAATCTTCATTTCATAAAAATGTGTAAAGTTACCCACTTTTATACTTACTAAGTTTATCATATTTCCCTGTATGATGTCAAAAAAATATCGAGGAAAGTACACAAAAAATACAAGATGTTGTACATTTCCCCGATATCAGATTACAAGATGTCGTAATATAATTTATGTTTTATTTTACTTTGGTAAATACCAGCGGATATTCCATGCCGGGAAGCATGCTGTCGTCTTCCACTTCTGCATTCTTAGGCAGTTCAAAGGTTAAGGTATCACCTGAGATGGAGTATAAATCATAAGAAGTTTTATCAATTTCATCTCCATTATTCATAAAGATTTTGCCGCCCTTTGCCTTATAGACACCACTTGTATGCATCTCAGCAGTAATATCTTCCGGCTGCACCTGTTCCTCCATCATGCTCTTGATGTATTCCTTTACAGAGGGTGCATAAACTGCATCAATATCTGCCTTGCTGTATTCCGGGAAGCTGTCATAAATCTGATTTGCTGCATATTCCGAAAAGTCATCCAGCCAGGATGCATAGTTATCAGCAAACTCTGCTTCGTCAACAGACATCTCTACCGTACCGTCTTCCTTAAATTCAAAGAAAATGGTTACAATAAGGGAGCTCTTAAAGTCAGCAAAATCATCACCCATCTCTTCCAGAACCGCATCATGCATATCGTATTTCATACCCCATTTGCCGATGAGTTTCTTGGATTCATCTCCACATCCCACAAGAGCTAAAGTCAATGTAAGAACCATTATCAGTGCTGCAATTTTTGAAAATTTTTTCATTTTTATCACATGGCCGTCCTGCGGCCTTCTCCTGTTTTTGTTTCTTATAGCCGGTATTGTGTTATTCAACGACTCTGGTTAAGGTCAGCGGATAGCTTAAACCGGGCAGAATTTCCTCTAACATCATATCACCGTTTCCGGTAAAGGTCAGCAGATCCCCCTCAATCACATAAGTCTCCGGGTAATCTTCCTCACCATCCTCGATCAGGTAAAGCTTATCGCCTTCTGTGTAATAATTTACTTCTGTTTCCATTTCGGAGAAAAGATCATCCACATCCATTTCTTCATCGATCATTTCTACCATATACTCTTTCAGGGTCATTCCGTAAACAGACTTAAATTCCTTTTCAAACTGCTTTCTTGTCATACCGGAATCGGCAAGGGCATCCTCCAGCATCACGTCAATGGCATAATCAATCAGCTGATCCTTCCAGGTATCAAAGGTCTCAATAAATTCATCCTGATCCAGAGACAGTCTGCAGATACCGTCCTGTGTAAATTCAAAATAGAAAGTAACCAGGAATTCTGTATCAAATCCTTCCAGTTCTTCACCCATGGATTCTGAAATCAAAGGACTTAAGTCATATTTCAGAGCCCACTTGCCAACAATGGATTCATCAACCGGCAGATTGGAAAGAATACTGTCAAAACGATAGTCGTCACCATACTCTTCCCTTGCGTCCGCAATGATATTTCTGGCATCCGTATATCTGCCCTCTGCAACTGCTGTATTTGCATCCTCAACCGCCTTGCTGATCAGGGCATCTTTCATATCTGCCTTGACCTGTTCCATCTTGTTATAAAGTTCTTCATCACCGGTTGTATAATAAGCATCATCCAGAACATCAACAGCGCTTTCATAATCACCGTCTGCTATGTATGCATCTGCCTCTGCCATAGCTGCTTTACGGCTGTTTTCCTCGCAGCTTGAGATGGCTTCCTGTGCTTTTGCATAATAATCAGGATCTTCAGGGATTACTTCTTCGTAATAGCTGATGGCATCGTAATAATCTTCCCAGCTGCCGCCTGCTTCACAATCCTGTGCCTTCTTAAATACTTCACGTGAATTTTTTACACTGTCGATACGGTTGATACGATCCTTTAATTCACTGCTGTCACCTAAGATATTATCCTGAAGCAGAGTGAGTGTGTCTTTTACACTGTCATACTCTGCCTGCTCATTCATATAGCTTGTTTCCAGTGTTTCCGTATAAGCAAGCAGGTTTTCTTTAATTTCATCCTTGTCTTTTTCACTGTTCACCTTATCATACAATTCCACAACCGTTTCCATATTGCCGGCTTCAATGGCACTGTTAATTTTCTTTGTGGGAGAAGCGAAAATAAAGAAATAAGCTGCTGCCGCACCGCCTGCCAGTAACAGAACAATCAGTATAATTGCAATAACAAGTCCTGCTTTGCCTTTTTTCTTCTTCGGCTTATCTGCCGGAATCGGAGAAAAGGGAGGCTGACCGGGCTGCTGATAAGGCTGATTGCCAATCGGCTGCATGGGAGCCTGATTCATCGCGGGCTGCGGCTGCATGGGCGGTACCTGATTCATCGCAGGCTGCGGCTGCATGGGCGGTACCTGGTTCATTGCAGGCTGCGGCTGTACGGGAGCCTGATTCATTACAGGCTGGGCAGGTGCTTCCGGTACCGGTGCTTCTGCTACGGGTGCTGCCTCTACGGGTGTCTCTGCTGCGGGTGCTGCCTCTACGGGTGCCTCTGC
>JBJFCA010000036.1:0-1623 GCA_051888725.1 Lachnospiraceae bacterium | reverse complement strand
CCGGCATTACAGTCACGGGTGTACCGCAGAAAGGACAGAACTTAGAAGTATTGTTGATTTCTTTACCACATTGTTTACAAAACATTTCTCCTCCGCCTTTCAATTCATAATAAAAAAAGTTTCTATAACAATATATCTGCCAAAGCAGCAAATTGTTCCAATGTCAATGCTTCTCCCCTGATTGTGGGGGAAAGCTGCAGCTCTGTCAATGCTTCTACGACCTGTTCTCTTGTGAGCGACAGATTCGACGCATTGGCAAGACTGTTTGCAAGTGTTTTTCTTCTCTGGTTAAAGGATGCCCTGATCAGGGCAAACATGCCTTTTTCATTTTTTACCCGGACAGGCTTCTCTTCGTGGCACGTAAGTCTGATGACGGCACTTGCCACGCCGGGTCTTGGTATAAAGCAATTGGGCGGCACCACCGCTACAATCTCAGGATGGGCATAATACTGCACTGCTAAAGACAAAGCGCCGTAGTCCTTGGTTCCGGGTCCTACCTGCATTCTGTCTGCCACCTCTTTCTGCACCATGACCGTAATGCTCTTTACCGGTACATGATTTTCAAACAGACCCATAATAATGGGCGTGGTGATATAATAGGGAAGGTTTGCAACTATTTTGACCGACCTTCCCGCATTCCTTTCTTCCACGATCCTGTTAAGATCCACTTTCAGAATATCTTCGTTAATAATGGATACATTCGGATAATCTGCCAGTGTCTCCTGTAAAATCGGAATCAGATTACTGTCAATCTCCACCGCCACAACTTCCTTTGCCCGCTCCGCAAGATACTGTGTCATGGTGCCGATACCGGGACCGATCTCAACGACACAGTCATCCTTTTCTATCTGTGCCGCATCCATGATTTTCTCGAGAACATGAGGATCAATCAGGAAGTTCTGTCCATATTTTTTTTGAAAGTTAAAATTGTATTTCTGTAAAACCGCAATGGTGTTCTGTGGGATTCCTAATGTTGCCAATCTTTACTCCTTCATCCAGTCCATGACATCCAGAAGGCTGTCAAACTTTCTGCCGTCAAGTAATGCTTCTACCTCCGGTGTGGGCTCTATCATATCCGGCACCATCACAGGGTGCATGCCTGCCGCATAGGCAGACTTAAGTCCGTTCGGCGAATCCTCAATGGCAATGGCATTGGCAGGTGCGACAGATAACTGCTTACATGCAATCAGATAGATATCCGGATTGGGTTTACTGTGTTCTACGATATCCCCTCCGGTAATGCTTTGAAAGTAAGAAGTCAGACCCGCCCTCTCCAAATGGCTTAGCACACTCGCCCTTCTGCTGGAGGATGCAAGTCCGATCCGTAAATCGGTTTCTTTTAAATATGCAAGAATTTCACGAACGCCCTTTTTTACGGGAAGTCCGTCTGCATCAATCTTCTCCCGCATACGTCGGGAACACAGATCGTGCAGTCTGTCATAGGGGAGGTCTTTTCCATACACGCTGTACAGATATGCCCGGGTGTCTGTATGATTCAGCCCGATACAGTGTCTGATTGCCGTATCCAGCTTCCTCATATCCTCCGGTCCGTCTACCAGACCGATTTCCACCGCACTTGCTTTCCATGCATCTTTACACAGGCGCTCTGTATCAAAAAGTATG
>JBJFCA010000035.1:0-5630 GCA_051888725.1 Lachnospiraceae bacterium | reverse complement strand
TTTTGAACCCCGCAACAGGATCACCTGGCAGCGGGAAAAAGGCCGGGGCTGCCGGGATAACTGGAAAAACAGCATGGAGGACATCTGGTATGCCACTGTGGGAGAGGATTTTACTTTTCACCTTGACGCAGTAAAGCAAAGAAAGAAGGTACTTGCAAGCTACCGGGTAGAAGGTACGCCGAGAGGCTGGGAGGAAACGGGAGCAGGCAAGTACAGGGACACCTGCCCGTCCAATTTCTGGGACGATATTACTGTACCCTTCTGGTCCATGCCGGAAAATACCGGCCACCCGACCCAGAAGCCTGAAAAGCTTTATGCGAAAATGATGCTTGCAAGCTCCAATGAGGGCGATCTGATCTTAGATCCCTTTGCAGGATCGGGTACAGCCGGCGTGACCGCAAAAAAATTAAACAGAAATTTCATACAAATCGAGATGAACGAACAATACTGCATCTGGGCACAGCAGCGTCTGGCCATGGCAGAGAGTAACCCCTCTATTCAAGGGTTTGAAGACGGTGTGTTCTGGGAGAGAAACAGCGGTCCCGTGAAACGGGGATAAATTACCAGTCGGAATCCCAGTCGTCAAATCCGGAATCCCAGTCATAATCATAATCCCAGTCGCTGTCATCATCCCAGTCATCATTACCCCAGTCATCATCGTCATCATTCAGGTCGCTGTCTGCAGTGTAATAGGGAGAATCCGAAAAATCCTCATAGACAGCAGAGGAGTCGTAGGAATAGGAATCGTAATAGCCTGCAGAGTCCTCGGTCATCCAGTCAGCCATGGCTGCAACGGTCCATCCGTCATCCAGCCATGTGTACCAGTTTCCGTGACTGTAATAATACGGAGTGTTGTTGTAGGTATAATAACCGGTCCTGGGTGAGGATGCATTCTGAATGCTCACACTGCAGCTGAATATCATCGGTAAAAGGATCTGGATGATAATGATAATAAGAAGAAGCCGGATGAACCGGTTTTTAAAAATACTGTTATGCGCCGGACGCCTGTTACCGGAGCCGGAACTGTATCCTGATCCGGAACGGGAAGCGGCTCCGGCAGATTTTTGCTGCGCAACCCGCTCTTTCATTTTCTGGTAAAGTTCATTCACCGCATAGGCTTCGTCATCACCCTGATAACGAATGACCCGTGTTCCGTCGGCTTTATTTTTGTAGACAATAAAGGTCTCTGTTGCTGCATCCTTATAGATACCGAAAGCTTTGGCACCTCTGTAGTCTTCGCCGATATAGGTGCGCATTTCCTTTAAAGGCAGATTTTTCTCTTTTGCCCATCTCTTTAATTCTTCTATGGTTTTTGGTGTTCCGTCTGCCTGCCTGGTATAGTGGCTGTTGGTAGCACCGCAGTTTGGACAGACGGCATCATAATCATTGATCCAGCTGTCGCAGTATTCACATTTTAGTTTCATATGCTTCCCCTCATGAATTGGAATGTCAGGATCGCAATCCCATTTACCAGTATAATTCTTTTACTTAACTGCCGTCAATTCTGACGGATATTAATTTTCTGTCAAGAAATCATTTGCTATCGGATTTTACACGGGATTTACCTGACCTTGATAGCAGAATTACCGGGCAGATGCTATGCTCCTTAAGAAAAAAATCAAGGAGGAACATTATGAAAAAGAAAAAATTACTGGCAATGCTTACAGCCGCAACGCTTGCACTTACTATGACAGCCTGCGGGAACAGTACACAAAAAAATGAATCGGCGGAAAGCAAAACTTCCCAGCCGGTAGTAAAAGAGGAGTCTCAGAGTGAAGAAGCAGCAGCTCCCACAGAAACAGATGAAGCAGAAAAAGAGGCACCGGTGCAGACAGAACCTTTAGTGGTCTATCTGAATGACTTTGATGCCGTGATTGGAGATATGTTTAAGGAAGCTACCGGTTACGAGGTAGAGGTCGTAGTCGGAAACGGTGCTGAGACCATGTCCCGTATCGCAGCGGAAAAAGGAAACCCGCAGTGGGATGTGGTATGGATCGATTCCATGTATGATGTTTACAACCTTTCTGCTGACGGTGAACTGCTGACAGACTGGGAGCCTGAAAACGCTGCCAATCTGACTGCATTTTCCAAAGCACTGGTACCGGATAACAAATGTATGTATCCTACCGATATCCATGCAGCCGGTGTATTAGTTTACAGAAATGATGTGTGGAGTGAGGAAGATGCACCTAAGAGCTTTGCGGACCTTACGGATGAAAAATACAAAAATGCTGTAGGTATGGCAGACCCCGGAGTAGCAGCACCGGCGTATCCGTTAGCGGCTTATTTCATGGACGAGCTTGGACTGGATGCCGGTAAAGAGTACTTTACCACACTGTTTGACAACGGTCTGAAAGTATTCCCCAAAAATCCTCAGGTAGTGCAGGCACTTGCCGGAGGGGACATCTCCATTGCCATGCTGCAGGAAACCAATGCCTATGATATGGTAGCAAGCGGAGAGCCCATTACCATTATCTGGCCGGAAAACGGTGCACCCGGTTCCACCCGTGTAGCGGCCATCAGTGCTTCTACCGATCAGGAGGAAATTGCCAAAATATTTGTAAACTTCCTGCTAAATGCAAAGACACAGCAGCAGCTTGTAGATACGGGAGATGAAGGATATTTTGAGCCCTCTGTGGAAGGCGTGACCTTAAAGGCCGAACGTGATCCCAATGCCAAACTGGCAGTAGCTGATGAAATATTCGGTGCTGAAAACGAAGCGGATATCAAAGCATGGTTTGCAGATATGTCTGCAAACTAAGATTGGAACGATAATATGAAACGTAAAGATAATGCTGCAGGTATATGCATCCTCGGCATCCTGATTCTGTTAGTACTGTTGCCTCTGGTGACAGTACTGTTTCAGGTTATATGTCCGGGGCTTTCGGCAGAAAAATTTAATCTGTCCAATCTGACACTGCTGCTTGATGTTTTTAAAAGACCACTCTGGAAGAAGGCATTTTTTAATTCCTTCTTTTTAAGCTGCGGCACCACGGTTCTTGGACTGTTTATAGCTGCTTTGTTAGCTCATTTCAGGGTAAAATATAAATTTGCGGGCGCAAAGCTTTTAGATCTGACAGCCTGGGTACTGATGATTATTCCGTCCTTTATTCTGGCACAGGGCTGGGTTTATTTTTCATCCGGAAACGGAATCGCCAGCGCATGGCTGGGAATTCCCAATGTAGGCTCCTTTGTTTTCAGCTATTGGGGACTGGTATGCGTCATGGTGCTGTGCAAATTTCCCCTGGCATATGTGACAATCAAAACATCCATGGAATGGTATCCGGCCCGGCTGATGCATGCAGCAAGAATGAACGGCGCATCAGCCTTCAAGGCGTGGAGAAGTGTGCAGCTTCCTCTCTGCATTCCGGCATATTGTTCAGCAGCAATGCTGATCTTTATGGATACAGTCGGGGATTACGGAATGTCTTCGACCATAACGGCAGTTTATTCTTTTCCGACACTGCCTTATACCATTTACAGCGCTATCTGTACCTCTCCGGTACGGTTTGATATGGCGGGGACGCTGTCGTTGTATCTGATGGTTATGATCGTCATTGCCATGAGTGTGCAGTATGCTGCCATGGGAAAGAAAAAATTTGATTTTCTGGATAACGGTACCGAACAGGTGGTGGCGGTAAAACCGGGCAGGGCAGCAGGCTTTCTTTTGAACGCTGCTACATTTCTTTTTTGTATGATAGCACTGGGGATTCCGGTGGGGTCGGATCTTGTCATGTCTTTTTCGGGATCTGTCAGTGTAAAGAAATTTTCGTTTACGCTGGATAATTACAGACAGGTGCTTACATCCGCAGGCAGTATGCTGAGCGGGGTCAGACACTCTCTTACACTGGCTGCAGTGTCGGCAATCTTTGGCATTCTGATTGGCTTTTGTGTGGCATATGTGCTGACCTATTCAAAATTCCCGCTGAAGAAGCTGATTGATATGCTGACGCTTGTGGCCATGGCAGTGCCCGGCGTAGTTCTGGGTATCGGTTATATCTTTGTCTGGAATCAGAAGTGGCTGACAAAGATCGGCCTGCATCTGTATGGGACACCTTCGATTCTCATACTGGCAAGCGTCGCGGCAGCCATCCCCATGATTAACCGTATCCTGGTGGGAGGAATGGCCAAGATACCGGAAAGCTTACTGACGGCAGCACAGATGCAGGGAGCGGGCTTTGCGAAAAAAATCAAGACGATTCTTTTGCCGCTTCTGCATAACAGCAGTGTATCGGCAGTTCTGGCGGCGTTTGGCGGGAGCGTTTTCAACCTGGCCATCACAACCATTTTGTACCCGCCCAATTACAGCACGCTGCCGGTCTATATCAGTGATGCATACAATGATTTAAAATTCGGGTATGCTGCAGCAGCAACCATGGTAGGCGGGGCATTTATCATTGGAATTATGATGCTTTTAGAGCTTTTGCTGAATATGGGATATCTGCGTAAAAAGAAAGACATATAATCAGGATAGGAAAAAACATGGAAACAATTTTAAAATTGCAGAACGTTAGAAAAAAATACGGGAAAAAAGAGGTCTTAAAAGGAATTGACCTTACGGTGTGCGAAGGCGAAATCATCAGTGTACTGGGACCTTCCGGGTGCGGGAAATCCACACTCCTTAATATCATTGCGGGTATTCTTCCCCTGGAGGAAGGAAGTGTGGAGATCCGTGGCAGGGAAGTGTCTGCAAAAAGCAAAATGGTTCCCATCGAAAAGCGGGACATCAATATGGTGTTTCAGGATTTTGCACTCTGGCCCCATATGAAGGCAAAAGATAATATTCTCTATGGCTTAAAGGTGAAAAAAACCGAGCAGGAAGCGATGCGTAGCAAGCTTAAGGAGGTAGAGTCCCTGCTGCATTTAGACGGACTTTTGGAGCAGTACCCATCGGAGCTTTCCGGCGGTCAGCAGCAGAGAGTGGCAATTGCAAGGGCACTGATTACAAATCCTTCCATCATCTTACTGGACGAGCCGCTGTGTAATCTGGATGTGCAGTTAAGAATTGAAATGCGTACGGAAATGGCACAGCTGTTCCGTCAGCTGAAAACCACGGTATTTCATGTTACACACGATCCCTCTGAAGCTTTTGCCATGGCGGACCGCATCATCATCATGAATGGCGGTGTCATCGATCAGGCGGATACGCCGGAGAACTGTTACCGCAGTCCGCAGACTGCCACGGTAGCGGGGCTTTTGGGAGCGGGTAACTGTATTGAAGCGGCAACCATGTCACGGCAGGCGGATTCTGAGGGTCTTGCCGGAGTACGGCTCTCTGACAGGGAAATCTGCTGCAAAACGTACGGAAATCCGAAGACGGGATCCAAAATGCTCTTGAAATTCCGTCCGGAGGAAAGTATGTTTGTAGAAGAGGACGGAGAAAGCAGAATCCCGGTGCGCGTGGTCATGTCTTCCTTTGAAGGCGGCAGGTATCGAGTCAAAGTCGAAACGGACAGCGGGGACAGCTTCTGCCTGCTGCATCCGTCCTGTCTGTCAGGCGGACAGAGAGGCTTTGCACAGATTTCGCCGGAAAGGTTGTATGCATATGAGAAGATTCCAGGCTAAAGGTGGTTATGGGGAACATGGCCGGAGCTGTTTTCTTACAGAATACGGGACGGGAGGCCGTTTTT
>JBJFCA010000034.1:0-5650 GCA_051888725.1 Lachnospiraceae bacterium | reverse complement strand
CGGTTCCTGTGGCATCTCCGTTTCATTGGAAGGAAGTTCCGGATCACCCGTTGTTTCCTCTTCTGTGATTTCCGTACCATCTGTCACAGGTTCTGTTTCTGTCTCCGGAATGGGGAGTTCTGTCACAGGCTCCTGCGAGTCCGGCTCTCCTTCCTCGTCCCCGGATTCTTCCATAGAAGTTTCCGTACCGGCATCGGTTACAGGCATTTCCTGCTGTACGGTTCCGGAAGCTGCCGCTTCCCTGACGATGATCTTACGGGAAATCTGATATACCGGATGACCGCTTACAGGTTCTACATAATACACCGCTTTATAAGTATCGGCATGGTTGATAGAGAAGTCCTCGTCCGCCTCATTCTTTGCTTCATGGAAGGTTACTTTTACTTTCTCTTTATCCGGAATTTCTATCCCGGTCATGTCTTTGGTAATGTCAAAAACAGAGCCGGTATCCACTTCCAGGTCTTTTGCCGTTACCACTTCATCCACATCCAGAAACTCTTTTACCTCTTCGTAAAGTGGATACTCCTTCGCTTTCTTTTCTTCTTCCGACGCATATGCCGGTAAAGAAGAGAAAATTGTGGTAAATACCGTAAGGATTGCCATCATTCCTGAAAGGAACTGCCTCAATGTTCTTTTTCTATTCATGTTCGCTACCTCTTTCTTTATTTATGGTTTGCTTTCTTCCCTTTGCTGCCTTTCTCCCCGTCAAATGTCATGGAAAACTGCGGATATTTTCCGGAAGTATCCATGTGAATGGTAGCCGCAAAGGTACTGTCTTTTTTCTTGGAATACAGGCCGGATACCTTTGCTTTTCCATTCTTTAAAAGCGCCTGGACAACAGGCTTGTTTAACTCCTTACGCATGGAAGCAAAATACCGGTTATTTTTAAATAAGGCAAAATCACAGTCCCTGTTTTCACAGTAAAAGTTCGTCCTGCCTTCATAAACATTGCCGCCACATTTCGGGCACCTGCCCACCGCCTCACGGTCACTGGCAAACATCCCCTGCTTTGATTCATCTACTTCATGGTAGGTATGCACCAGAGCGGACACCATCGCCTCAATCCCTTCCATAAATACTTCGGAGGACTTTTCCCCTTTGGCGATCAACGTCAGGTCATTTTCCCATTCTGCCGTCAGTTTTGGCGATTTCACTACCTCCGGCAGCACTGTGATCAGTTTTACACCATCCTCTGTGGGAAGCATCTGCTTATTTTTTCTCTCAACAAATCCTTTCTCAACCAGCTTTTCAATGATCGCAGCTCTGGTTGCCGGTGTCCCAAGCCCCTTTCTTTCCACTTCTTCACCCATTTCTTCGCTTCCGGCATGTTCCATTGCAGACAGAAGCGTATCCTCTGTAAAATGTTTCGGCGGTGAAGTGTAATGCTCACTGACCTTTGTATCCACATCATGAAATGTCATTCCCTCTGCCAATCCCGGCAATGGAACTTCTTCTTTATCGTTTTTCTTTCCCGTTTTATACTCTTTCAGGAACTGTTCTTCCGTAGTTTTCCATCCATTCTGCAGGATGGTCTTTCCGGAAGCTGTAAAAAGGATACCATTACATTCCAGTTCAGCCTTAATGCTCTCAATTTTATGCACCTCTCCTGTAGAACAGAGGAGACGCATGGCAATCAGGGATAAAATCTGCCGCTCCCCTCCCGGCACTTTCCCCAGGTCTGTCTTTCTGATCTCCACGGTAGGGATTATGGCATGGTGGTCGGACACTTTTTTGCTATCCATTACCCTCCCCACATCCGGAACCGGCAGGCTGCTCTGCATAAATGGGAAAACTATCTGCACCGCCGCCGCTGCCTCCAGCGCATTCTTCTCCATATCATCCGTCAAAAACTGGCTGTCTGTCCTCGGGTATGTTACCAGTTTCTGTTCATAAAGGCTCTGGGTGTAATCCAGGGTCTGCTGGGCAGTGAAGCCAAACAGACGATTTGCATCTCTCTGAAGGGTTGTCAGGTCATACAGCTTCGGCGGATACACCGACTTTTCTTCCTGTTTGACAGACACAACAAGAGCCTGCCCTTTTTGGCAAGCTCCCATGATCTCTTCCGCCTTATCCTGTTCATCAATCCTTCCTGTCACAGCATCCAGCCCACCGCACAGGAGATGCACCATAAAATAACGCTCCTTCTTAAAATCTGCTATACTCTGCTCTCTTTCTACCATCATGGCCAGTGTCGGTGTCTGTACTCTTCCCACCGTCAGCCTGTGACGGTATAACACGGTAAACAGCCTTGTGGCATTGATTCCAACCAGCCAGTCCGCTTCACTTCGGCATACGGCAGACAGGTAAAGATTGTCATACTCCCGTCCATCCCGAAGATTGGCAAACCCATCCACAATGGCACGCTCTTCCATAGAAGAAATCCACAGGCGCTTAAATGGTTTTGTACAGCCTGCCTGCTCATAGACCAGCCGGAAGATCAGTTCCCCTTCCCGTCCTGCATCTGTCGCACAGACCACTTCTGCCACCTGTGGGTCATGGAGCAATGTTTTCAGTACCTCATACTGTTTTCTGGTACTTTCCTTTACCTTGTACTGCCACACATCCGGAATGATGGGAAGCTGTTCATAAGACCATTTCTTCCATTCTTCCCGGTAGGAATCCGCACTGGCCAGTTCCACCAGATGCCCTACACACCACGACACCAGATAACCATTCCCCTGCAGATACCCGTTTTTTGCTTCCGCAGCATGAAGCACCTGGGCGATGCTCTTTGCCACGCTGGGTTTTTCCGTAATTACTAACTGCATGTTTCACCTCATTTCTCTTTAATGAAAGGAAAATATTTTTTATGATAAGAAGCGGTGCCAAAACACCGCTTTCTTTCCTGTTTACATATAGTCCTCCTCCTCCAAAGAGTCCTCATTTCCCGGTTCTTCTTCACCGGTATCTTCCTCCGGTTCTGTTTCGGTATCATCTTCTTCATAGGCGGTTTCTTCCTCATCCTCATCTTCGTCATCATACTCAAAAGATTCTTTCTTTCCCCTGACGAATTTCAGGTAGTAATAACCTCCGCCGACACCCACAAGGGCAAGCACCATCAAAAGGATGGTTCCGGAATTATTTGCTGTCTTTTCTGCTGGTTTCGCCTCTTCTTCCGGCTCTTTTTCTGCCGGTTCTGTTTCCGGTTCCTGTTCTACGATTTCCAGAGGGAGGGAAGACTCCATGACCGCTTGGTTCTGCGGAAGCGTTACGGTATCCGTATCCGTAAAGTTTAACAGGTCATTTTCGCTTACCTCTGTCAGAAGGTACACGTTATCATCCGTTTTATCCATATCTACGATCAGATAAAAAATCTTTCCGCTCTTTGTCCGTATGGTATAAAACTCTTTCCCGCCTTTGACAGTAGAAGAAATAATATCGCCCTGTATCCTTCCCGTATCTGTATCTGAAATGGCAATCTCCGTATCCGGAGTCTCTGTTGTCTCTGTTTCACCAGAGGATGTATCGCTGACCGTTGACTGGTAATCCGTCACGGTTGCTGTGGCACTGGTCGGAGCTGTCGCGCTGGCATCCACCGGAAGAGAGTTGCTATTTTCTTCTGTACCAGTCCCGTCCGACGGGTTGGATACAGCATCCGGATTTTCATAATATGGATTGGCTACCTGATAAGTCTCTGACAGATTGCCCGCATTATCCCGGACCTGCAGGGTAAAATACTGATAGGAAGTATCTGCCCTCTGCAGCCTTACCTTTAAAGTATTATCCGTCAGTTCCGTAAATTCGTTTCCATTCACATAAATCGCTGCCACACCGGAGCCTTCGTCGGTTCCCCGAATGATCAGTACCCCGTTTTTTGCCGCAGCACTCAATGTCGGTTTTGTCTGGTCAAAGCATTCAATATATCTGCTCTGTGTATAGGTCTGTCCATTCTGGTCCGTGACCCGCACATACACACTGCAGTTCCCGGTCACCGTCACTTCCCGTTCCTGTGTCACATCCAGCCAGCTTCCATTTTCGGAAATCCTGGCTTCCACTTTCGCAACAGAAAAATTGCCGCTCCCTGCCGCATCCTCCACCTGGATCATGGCTTTCGCCTGCTCTTTCTGCCATCCGTCCGGTTCCGTAATGGTGATCACCACATCTGGCTGTACTGCGGTTTCCTGTGTTTCCGTATCTGGTACGGCATTCTCACTTTCTACTACAGTATCTTCAACGGCGGTATCTGCCTGCACCTGCGTTTCCTGCACTTCCTCTGCCGTCTGTTCATCTAGCAGATCTTCTGACCGGGTAACTGCAGTCTGTTCTCCTGCTTGCTCTTCTTCTGGCTGGGCAATTGTCGTTTGCTCCTCTCCCTGTCCTTCTTCCGGGAAAATTTCAGTATGTTCCTGCTCTGCTGTTTCTTCAGCAGCCATTTCCGTGGCCTGTGCAAACACATTTGCGCCCACTGTAGAACCCAAAAATGCCGTCCCCAAAGGGACACCGGCCACTGTAACTGCAAACAACAGCGCAGCCGCTTTTTTATGGATTTTCTTCATTGCCTGTCTGCTCCTTTTCTCTGTTTTCTAAAATCTGTTTCTGTTCTTCATTGCTGATGTCAATCATCAGCTGAAGTTCCTCGGCTGAAATACCATGTTTCCGGATGATCTTCAGGTATTCCATATCCTCCGCCTGTTTTTTCTGCTCTTCCAAATCCCTTGCCCGTTTCTGGAGCTGTTCGATCCTGGCATAGGTTTTGGAAAGTTCTGCCTTGATTCGCTCAATATTCAATGGTTTCCCTCCTAATTTGGTCTTCCGAACCCGTAAAAATGGGACTGCCAGTAAGCCGTATTGATAGATGTGTACTGGATCGGGTCACCACAGTGGATCATCTGTCCGTTACCGGCATAAATCCCCACATGGGTCACCGGTTCCCCGGCATTGTACGTTCCGGTAAAGAAAATAATGTCCCCTGCCCTGGCCTCTTCCGGTGCTATCGGCGTACAGATGTTGTAAATTCCCTGTGCCGTCAGCCTTCCCATGTTGCAGACTCCGGAATTGGTAAACACATAGCTTACAAACCCGGAACAGTCAAAGGACGTTGCAGGACTTGAGCCTCCCCATACATACGGCATACCAAGGTATCGTTCTGCCTCTGCAAACAGCCTGCGTACTGTCTCATCGTCATAAGCAGCGCCGCCTCCATATAAGCCGCCTTCACCGGTTCCGATATAAAAGACCGGGTTATAATAAGTCCCGTCTTTTACGATCTCCAGATAAAGCTGGCTTCCGGTGGCACTTCCTGTACTTCCCGTGATACCGATCACTGTATCTTTTGTAACGGCTTCTCCCCGGGATACAGACACATTCTGCAGATAGGCATATTTTACCTGCACACCTTTTTCATCCTGTGTCACCACATAATTTCCAAAAGTGCTGTCATATCCTGTCCGGACCACTGTGCCATCCATCACGGACTGTACTTCTGTCCCTTCCCGGACATTGATGTTCACACCCCGGTGCAGTTCCATCCTCCCTGTGGAGTTATTGATGGAATATCCATAATAACTGCTGACATAGGAATACCAGTTCAGCTCAATGGGCGTATCATAATCCTGCAGGTTTCCCCGGCAGGAATACACTACCTCATAGATTTCTTTCTGTTCTTCATCCATGCGTGACTGGACAACACTCCAGAGCGGCTTGGCTGTCA
>JBJFCA010000033.1:0-25512 GCA_051888725.1 Lachnospiraceae bacterium | reverse complement strand
GTATAAGCCTTATAAATGGCAGGATTCAGGTCTTTGATATCTACGATAAAATCATCCACACAGGAAAGAGCGGTCACTAAATTTTCCATGGGGACCTGAAGGGATGTTTCCACACAAACTCGCCATCTAATACCGCAGATTTCACGGAATGCTTTGATGAAATCCGCATGCAGCAAAGATTCTCCGCCGCCAAAGGTCACACCGCCGTTTGTCGCCAGAAAATATAAATCATCTATTTTTACTTTTTCATATAAGGCATGTGGTGTAAACTGCTTACATTTCCTTAAGGTAGCAGGATTCCAGGCGTGGGGATTTATGCAGTAACGGCAGGAGAGAGGGCATCCGTATGCTCCCACAAGGGTGGTGACCCCCTGTCCGTCCGTCAGTAATCTGTGCCTTTCTATGGCAAAAACAGGTAAGGTAGGTTCCATAAAATTAGTCCTCGGGGATAGCTACATCGCCTTCTAACAAAACAGGTTCTTCCGGTTCTTCAAAGATCTCCAGGCCGCCATCTATCTCCATAGGATCTTCGGGGGCAACGACATCCCCTTCCAGTTCAATCGGTTCTTCGGGATCAATCGGTTTTTCGGGATCAATAAGATCGTCAGGGTTCTTCGGAATATTAAGTGTGGGATCCGGTTCAATGGAAATGTCGCCGGCAATATCTTGTATATTGGTACCGGTGGGCTGATTGATGGGAGTGCCGCTATTTCCCGAAGCCGGACCGCAGCCGGTAAGACCCGCACAGATGCCGATGGAAATGCCTGCTACGGCAATGGATTTTCCAAGTTTACTGCGAAGAGCCAGTTCCTTTTCCAGATAAGCTAATTCAGCCTCACATTTGGGGCAGGTTCCCTTACAGTCTCCCTGATGGGTACATTGTGACACAGCAAAGGGAATGTCATTTTTCTCCGCAATCTGTCTTCTGATTTCCTTTAGGGCTTTACATTTTTCTTTTCCTCTCATATCATTTCCTTTCCGAAGCGTCAGTGACGACTTCTTTCCCGGGCAGCAGGCCTCATCATGTAATCAGCCATGAAGACCATATTTTACCATTGTATATATATGTAACGAATTTCCCTGCCCTAAATTATGGCAGAGAAATTTGCTTTTTTCAATGAGGTATGCTACACTTGCACAGTAAAAACGAATATAGGCGATTTAAGGTGTCGAAGGGAAGCAAAAGCTTCGGCTTCGGTGAAAAGGGAAGCAGGTGCAAGTCCTGCACGATCTCGTCACTGTAATAAGGGAATCCTGTGCCGGAAATCAGGTCACTGAACGCAATGTTTGGGAAGACGGGCAGCAGGGTGATGATCTTTAAGTCAGGAGACCTGCCTTAAATTTGGTACGAAAACACCACGAGGAATTGGTCAGGTACACTAAATTCTCCAGTCCCTTCATGCTTATGCAGAAGGGTTTTTTTGTCATTCTATATTCGAAATAACGCCAAGGAGGAGAAGAAAATGGCAGAAGAAAACAAAAAATCAAAAAAAGGACTTATCATTGGAATCGTTGCACTGATAGCAGTCATTGCTATTCTTGCAGTTGTATTCTTAGTGTTTCGTCCGAAACCCACACAGGGCGCAAAAGCAATTACCATTGAAGTAGTGGATGATCAGGGAGAAAAGACGACCTACAATCTGCACACAGACGCTGAGTACTTAAAGCAGGCAATGATGGAAGCAGAGGGTCTTACCTTTTCCGGAACAGAAGGAGATTACGGTTTGTATCTTAATACCGTGAACGGGCTTACTGCAGATTACAGTGTTGATGGTGCTTACTGGAGCATTTATGTAAACGGTGATTACGGCAATTACGGCATAGACAGCCAGCCTGTTGCAGACGGTGATACCTATACCATTCAATATGAAAAGTACACAGAATAAAAAAGAAAATGCAAGGAAAATTACGGTGCATGATATTGCGCTGATCGGTATGATGACCGCTGTAATAGAGGTCAGCAAGCTCGCTCTTTCTGCAGTGCCCAATGTAGAGATGGTCACCTTCTGGATCATTATGTTTACGTTGTTTTTCGGTCCCAAGGTGATTTATTCCATTCTGGTGTTCATTCTGATTGAAATGTGTATTTATGGTGTTCATGTGTGGGTCATCATGTACCTTTACATCTGGCCGACACTGGCAATCTTAGTACAGCTTGTGAAAAAAAGAGATTCCATCTGGCTGTTTGCCATACTGTCCGGGTTCTACGGACTTTTGTTTGGGGCATACTGTTCCCTGCCCTACATTGTCATCGGCGCCGTGGACGGTGGAATCAAGAGCGGCTTTATCATGGCATTTAACTGGTGGGTGGCCGGCATACCCTATGATATTCTGCACGGCATATCCAATTTCATAGTGATGCTGATGCTGTATCATCCCGTGCATACCGTAATGAAAAAGGTTTGATTGTGGGGACGGTTCTTTTGTCACGGCGTGTGTCCCTCTGTCACGCGTGACAAAAGAACCGTCCCTTTTTTCAGGAGGAATTACTTTGAGAATTGCAATTTGTGATGATAAAAAAGAAGATATTGCCATTGCCAGAAAAGAATTAGAAAATATTTGTTTAAAATTAGATTGTAAAATGGATATTTATGAGTTCATTGACGGAAATATTATGGTACAGGATATTATTGAAAATAAAATTGAGGTAGTATTGCTGGATATTGATATGCCGGAAATAAACGGCATGGATATTGCAAATAGTCTGGTTGAGAAAGTTCCATTTATCACAATTATTTTTCTGACAAATCAGGTCGAACTGGTCTTTCAGACAATTAAATACCGTCCACTTCGTTTTGTTAGGAAAAGTTGTCTGAAGGATGAATTGGAGGAAGCTATACAGGCAGCAATACAAAAAAATGCTTCAGAAATGTATGTGTTACATTTTGCAGGTGAAAACACAACAAGCAGTTATCCGATAAGAGACATTTTATATGTAGAGAGTAAGGGGCATTATATGGAGATTCATATAAAGGAAGAGGTTAAAAGAATCCGAGGTAAACTTTCCGAATATGAAAAGAAATTAGAAGAATATGGTTTTATACGGATACATATAGGATATCTGGTTAATGTAAGATACATCAGCATGTTGAATTCACAAGGTGTTGAGTTGGACAATGGTGAAACACTCCCTGTCAGCAAACAGAACCTGAAAGCTATACAGATTAAGTATACAAAAGGATTGGAGAAATTTGTGCATGGATGTCGTTTATAAATTAACAGAATATGCCGCAAGCCTTTTTGATGCAACAGCAGCAATTATATTTTTGACTGTCGTACTTGGAAGAAAAAGCAGTAAACCGGTATTTTATATCATTGCAACTTTTTCAGCAGTAACACTCAGCTTTTTACAAGATGTTTCAAGTAATTCTTTATTTACTTTACTTGGTATTTTTTTATTTAATTTTTTATTTGAAATATTATTTTTGCAGGGAAAATGGGGAGTAAAACTCTTTTATGATATTATTTTTCACAGTGTTCTTCTACTTAGTAATATGGTTACTGTTTATGGACTTACAGCATTTCTTAAGGTTGAAGTAGATGTTCTGTTAGTCATTGGAAGTAAAATGCGGCTAATGACTTTAATAATCCATAAGATAGTGTTTGTCTTTATTTTACTGTTTGTTATTCTTTTCCAAAAAAGAAAGCAGTTTTCATATCAGGAATGGCTAATGGGAAGTCTTATGTTTGCAGGTACGCTATTGACTGGTTGTGTTATTGCAAATCTTACAAAAACGGGTCATTTATCAGATAGAGAGGAAGCACAACTTATTTTTGTAACCTTTGGTCTATTGGCTATCTGTACTGCTATTGGTATTTGTATGTATCGTCTAAACTGTCAACATCAGTATAAGTTGGAAAACCAGGTGTTAACTACAAAACTACAGGAAGAAAAATATATGCTTCAAAAGACTGAGGAAATGTATAAGGATAACTGTATTTTGCGACATGATCTGAAGCACTATCTGACAGTAGCACAGGGTATGATGCATGCAGAGGGAATAGAAAAAACTTCCGTATATCTGGAGGAACTTATACATACAAAATTTGACAGTAATCAGATTTTTCATACAGACAGCAGTGTAGTAAATGCAGTTTTAAATGATAAAATTGATATATGTAGAAAAAATGGTATTCCTTATGAGGTAAAAATAAGTGGTCTGATAGGAGAAGAAAATCAGATTGATATTGGTATTATTTTATCGAACTTAATTGATAATGCAATTGAAGCAGAACTTCATGAAAAACAGAAACAGATCACTATTGAAATAACCAGACATAAAAAAACGTTATTAATTAAAGTTGAAAACACTATATGTCAATCAGTATTATCTGCTAATCCCAATTTACGTACCATGAAAAAGGATAAAATCAATCATGGAATCGGATTAAAGAGTGTAAGGAAAATTGTTCAGGAGTTAGATGGAGTATATCTATGTGAGGAGGAAGAAAACACATTTATTGTAAGAATTATTCTACCGGAAAATGCAAACCGTGCCAAATAGAATACAAACTATGACACATGGATTGAAAATGAAAAGAAATCAGCTATGATACGGGTAAATAGCAGTTATGTTTGAACAAGAGGGGGGAATTCCGGTGAAAAGAACAAACGCCAATACTTATATCCACAGACTGGCCTTAAAAATTTATAAGAGCAAGCCGGTGCGGAACGGCTTGATAATGGCAACGATTACACTTATGACTTGTCTGGTAATGAGCGTGGCAGGGGTGTTTGAAGCTGCTTCTTATCTGATGCAGCAGGAGAATCTGAGAACCTTTGGCACCATTGCGGAAGGAAAGTATACGGGAATTGATAAAGGACAGTACGAAGCCTTAACACAGTATGCCGATATCACAGAAATTGCCGGTGAGACTTACCTTGGGTCTGTGGAAGGGGAAATGGGAGACACACAGGTCAGTGCGTTTTATGCTTCCGAGAAATGTGCCGGAATGAATTTTCATAAGCTGCTTTCGGGGAAATGGCCCACTTCAGGACATGAGGTTGTGGTGGACAGCATTTATGCACAGGAGCATGAGGTAGAAATCGGACAGACGATTTCTGTTGCAGCAGAGTTTTTCGAAGGCAGAGAATGTACGGTAACAGGCATCTGTGCGGCTAATAAGAAGCAGGGAAGTGCGGTGTTGTATTTCTATGTGCAAGGACAGGAAATCCCGGAAGAAGTGCCCGAAAACCGGCTGAACCTGATAGCATACTGTACGTTCGCAGAGGATTCCAGTCCGAAAGAAATCCTGAAGTCGGTTTCTTCCTCAGAGCAGCAGGAAAAGTCTCAATTTGTACAAAATCCGGTTTACGAGATGGAAACGGGTTCTTTGGAAAATTTCATAAAAAAAGCAGTGCTGCTTGTTTGCTGCTTTGCCATTGTTTTTCTTACCATTACATCCCTGTACCGAATTTTTATTTTTAGGGATGTAGAGCTTTTTGGACGGTTAAAGACGGTAGGTGTTACGGACCGGCAGTGCAGATGGATTCTGACCATACAGTCGCTGTGTCAGTCACTGATTGGGATACCTGCCGGTATTTTACTGGGCGTCTGCTTTGATTTCCTTTTTCTTCCCGGCATCTTAAAAAAGTACTATGGGGGTCTGGAGGGATACAGAGGTGTTCCGATACAGAGTGTTGGATTTGCCGTGCTTATTGTTCTGATTGCCATGGTGTTTGGCATGAGGAAACCTCTTGCAATACTGCGGAAAATTTCTCCCATACAGGCAGCCGGCTATATGGGCAGCCTGCAATCTGAAAATAGCAGAAAATCGGGAAAGGTGTCTCTTTTTCGGATGGCCACGCGGTATGCATTTTGGGAAAAAGGAAGAAGCCTGCTTGTGATGGGCAGCGTTTTTGCGGCAGTTTTTTTCCTGACACTAAGTGTTGCCCTGACCACTTTCCTAACCCAAAAGCTGATGGGGATGAGAAGCTTACAGTCTGCTTTCCTGATAGGAGAGAAATGGTACTGTAAGCATGTCAGTGAGATCAGGGATGATGAAAAGTATGATTATCCTCCCAACGTTGACCGTGATGATGCATGGGCAATCGACAGGAATGTTTATGATGCTTTGTGGGAGTATCTGCCCGAGGCTGAGGTAACACCGGTATTTTATAATTACGGCATGAATTTTTCAGAGGACGTCACGGAAAGAGTAAAAGAAGCTTTGCAGGATAACGAAATATCGGATGACGGAATGATAGGGAAAAGCTTTTATGAAAAAAGGCTTTCTGATTGGGAGAATCCTTCCTATACACCATACTGGGATGAAATGCGCTACTATATTACTTTTGAAACGCTTGCAAAGTGCAGAGTGCTGGAAGGAGAACTGAACTACGACAAATGGAAATCCGGCAATTATGTGGTAATGGGTGCTAATCCGCTTATGAATGAGAATGGCACGTTGTATCACGCAGGAGAGAAGGTAACGCTGTATCTGTATGAAGAAAAGGCTACGTATACCAGAAGAGAAGACGGCTTTACAGAGATAGAAAAGGGAGTTGCGAAGGAGTATGAAGTACTGGCGGTGGTGGATGAACTGCCGGCGGTATGTGCGTACAGACAGACCACGCTGGTAACCCTTCTTCCCGCAGAAAATATTCCGCCGGGAGATAACAGCTTTAAGCTTTGTGCCCTTATGATTGATGCCCGGGATTTAAAGGGAACAGAAGAAAAGATCCAGGAATTTATATCGGAGAAATATGATAGGCTATATTATGTTTCCAACCGGGTCATGAAAGAAGAATCCAGGGAGCAGGTAGGAATGATCCGTCTGATAGGCGGAAGTTTTGCCCTGATTCTGCTTGGAACGGCATTTATGAATGTACTGAATTACATACTGCTTTGTCTGACGGAAAGGGCAAGGGAATACCGGACTCTGTGGCAGGTGGGAATGACAAGAAAGCAGATTCGGAAAATGCACCTGTTCGAATACGGAAGCCTCCTGCTTATACCCATACTGCTTGGGCTGGCAACGGCATCCGGTGTGTTCCTTTTTATCAGTAAGTGGATAAATACCATATTATAAAGTCTATCAGGGGGATATCTTATGAATGAAATTATGTTGGAACTGACAGATGTCAGTAAAACTTACGGAGAGGGCGAAACAGCAGTCCATGCCCTGAAAAATGTTAACCTGCAAATCCAAAGAGAAGAGTTTGCAGCTATCATCGGTCCTTCCGGAAGCGGTAAAAGTACGCTGCTTCACATATGCGGCGGGCTGGATAGCCCCACTTCGGGAAGCATACTGATCAGAGGTACCGATATTTCAAAGCTCCAGGATGAAAAAGCAACCATTTTCAGAAGAGAAAATATTGGGTTTGTGTTTCAGAATTACAATCTGATCCCCATATTGACGGTATATGAGAATATTGTTCTGCCGATTCAGATTGGTGGAAAAGAAGCAGATACGGAATACGTGGAAGAAATTATGAAAAAACTGGATCTCAATACATTAAAGGACAGGATTCCGGCTAAGCTTTCCGGTGGTCAGCAGCAGAGGGTGGCGATTGCAAGGGCGCTGGCAACAAAGCCTGCCATTATTTTGGCAGATGAACCTACCGGCAATCTGAATTCAGAGGCGGCAGCAGAAGTTATGGAGCTTCTGACAAAATGCGTCAGGGAGTTTGGGCAGACGGTGATGATGATTACGCACAATGAGACATTGATTAAGGACTGTGACAGAGTTTTTTGTATCCGGGACGGTATCCTTACGGAGGAATAAGTATATGAATTCTGGTAAAAGGTTTATTAAAGGTATGGTTGCAATACTGACAGCAGTGTCATTAATACTTCCCGGCTGCGTATTTGTGGGGACGGTTCTTTTGTCACGGTGTGTGTCCCTTTGTCATGCGTGACAAAAGAACCGTCCCTATGAAAACGGTTAAATATATATTATAATACGGTTGTCATATGGAAATCTTTACTTTATAATGAAAATAGGAAATACAAACGGAGACAGAAAATACGCTTTCAAGGAGGTATCCGTATGACAATTCAGGAAATGAAAGAAAAAAAGCAGGAAAAGGGTTATACTTATGCACAGATGGCGGAGTTATCAGGGGTGCCGTTAGGGACGATTCAGAAGATTTTTTCGGGTGAAACGGAAAGCCCCCGTTATAATACTCTGCAGGCCTTAGAACAGATGTTTAGGGGATCTCCTGCAGTACGGGAAGAAACCTTTTATAAGACGAATCAGAATGGCAGTTATACCGTCGACGATTATCGTGCGCTGCCCGATGAACAGAGGGTTGAGCTGATTGACGGGTATTTTTATAATATGGCATCTCCTACTTTTGTGCATCAGTTGATTGGCGGAGAAGTGTACCGGCAAATTGCGAACTATATTAGGGAAAGAGGCGGAAACTGCCGCCCATTTATTGCACCCGTGGATGTGCAGTTAAATTGCGACAAAAATACAATGTTGCAGCCGGATGTGGGCATCATATGCGATACGGATAAAATAAAAAAGTGGGGTATCTACGGTGCACCGGATTTCCTGTTAGAAGTGGTTTCCCTTTCCAGCAAGAAGTTAGACTATACCAAAAAACTATTTAAATACATGGAAGCAGGAGTACGGGAATACTGGATTTTGGATCCTGACCAGCGTAAGCTTCTGGTATATTTTTTTGAAAGTGACGTTTACCCGGTTATTTACGGGCTGGATCAACCGGTGCCCATTGGGATTTATCATGGTGAACTTACAATTGATTTTTCTGATATTGCGAAATGGCTTGAGGATGAGCCGATGTGATTGATTGTGGGGACGGTTCTTTTGTCACGGCGTGTGTCCCTCTGTCACGCGTGACAAAAGAACCGTCCCCGATTGCAAAGTAGGATTTACGGTGGTATGATGCTGCAAGGAGATGATATAATGCGTGACAAAGGGACACACGCCGTGACAAAAGAACCGTCCCTAATGGACGGACTTGACATCGAGTGGTCATACAATCTTGCCAAGAAAATGGAAAAAATCTGTTCTAATCCAAAGCTTGGGTATCGGACAGCCGGTTCGGCGGCAGAGCTTGCAACCGGCGACATGCTCTTTGATGTGATGAAGAAGATTGGATTTCCGAATGTGTATAAGGATGCCGTGACAGTGGATGCGTGGGAGTTCAATAAGGCAGAACTGGCATTTGCAGACATTCATGGGAAAGAGAGAACGATTCAGCTTGGTGCTTACCAGACAAACTTTGTGACAGACGGACCAAAGGAATTTAGCCTGCTTTATGCCGGAAAAGGAACGAAGCAGGACTATGCCGGTGTGGATGTAACCGGAAAACTGGTACTGGTGGACATCAACCAGCGTGATGAATGGTGGATTAATTATCCGGTTTATCAGGCGCACTTAAGGGGTGCTGCTGCCGTGATTGCTGTCCAGACGGGAGGTTACGGCGAAGTGGACGATGCTGCACTGAATGCCCAGGATATCGCGGGTCCTGCAGATGCCCCGGCCTTTTCCATTTGCAGGAAGGATGCAGAGTTCCTAAAGCGCATCTTAAAGGAACAGGGCGAGATCAAGGTTACACTGAATGCAGTATCAAGGGTAGAAAATGACCGGACCACATATAATATTGTAGGGGAAATTCCGGGGCGTCATCCTGAGCGCAGAATTCTGCTTTCTGCCCATTATGATTCCTATTTTGACGGATTTCAGGACGACAATACGGCTGTTGCCATGATGCTGTGTATTGGAAAGACGCTGCTTGAAATCGGATACCAGCCGGAAAACACGCTGACTTTCTGTGCAATGGCGGCAGAAGAATGGGGTGTATCCGATTCCCAGTTTGACTGGTCTACCGGAGCCTATGAACAGGTATTTACGGTACATCCGGAGTGGCGGGGCAGTGCGATAGCCGATATCAATTTTGAACTTCCGGCACTGGCACATGGGACAAGGGCAAGGATTCGAAGCACTTATGAGTATGTGCCTTTTATAGAGGAATTTCTGGATGGTCTCCCCATGCTGACTCCTGCGTACCCGGAGCAGACAAAAGTTACCGCTCCCATTGAGACCTGGTCGGATGATTTTTCCATTGCGATATCCGGAATTCCTTCCATGGTAAATGATTTTACAGGCGGGAGTTTTATGCAGACCAATTATCATTCGCAGTTTGACAATGATAACTATTATGATGAAGATGTCTACAGGATGCACCATGAGCTCTTTGGACTGCTTCTGATGGCAATTGATGAGACCGCAGTGGTTCCGCTTTCTTTTGCCGGGGTGATGAAAAGTGCTGAGGAAACCCTGAATCTCTGCTGGTGTGAAAAATGTGGCGCAGATGGAGAAGGACTTATAAAGGCTCTGCGGAAGGCTGCCCGTGCAGGAGATAGTGTTTACAAAAGAGTGTCTGCAGCAAACCACGAATATGCAAAAGCCATAGAGGAAGGCCGCCTTCAGGATGCCGACAGGCTTTATGAGAAGAACCGGAAACTGGAAAAAGCACTGCTTACGGCTTTCTCTAAGGAGCAGGACACTTTTGTCAGGATTGACTGGCATGGCACAGTGATGTTTCCACATAAGATTCTGCAGGATCACCTTTTTCTGCTGGACGGTGCCATAAAGGACCTTAAGAACGGGAAAATCCAGGTGGCACTCAGAAAGCTGTATGAGATTGATAACAATGCCTATGCGTTTTCCTTTGACAGGGAAGTGTATGAGCATTTTACCCAAAACAGCCTGAACCAGCCGAAAGAACGTCTAAAGTGGGGATACGGCAGAATCATCGGACATGAGGATTTGTTTTGGGTGGTAGAATCCCTGATACAGAAAGTGGAGATGGATGAAACCGATTACAGTGGGGAAATTGCTTTTTTAACCGGTGCTTATGAATGTCAGGCACAGCTTTTCTGTCAGGAAATTGCCAAAATGAAAAATATTACAGAGGAGATAACAGGGATTTTAAGAGAATCCTGATACATTATGGAAAGTGAGATATTATATAAAGTCAAACCGGAAGAGCTTCCGAAGTTAGAAGACTTACTCAATAAATGTTTTGCCACTGACCCGCTTTATGCCAAGCTGATCCCGGATGACGAGGTTCGAAAACGTCTGATGCCGGAGCTTTTTAAATGTGATATGACGGAATTTTATGAGACCTGTGAGATTTTTGCAGACAGTAAAGAGTTAAATGGTGTACTGGTAGTATCGGATGAGGCAGAACCGTATAATGCGCTGAAATACTATTTTACGGAAGCGCAGGCGTCTCTTAAGACAGACGGGTATTTATTAAAGGAGGATCCTTCACTGAAAACCCTGTTTCATTTTATACTGGGGCGGGATTATTTAAATTCCAGCTGGACAAGCCAGCTTCATGTGAAGAACAGGATTCATATCATATATCTGGCGGTTGACCCTGAAAAACAACATCATGGCATTGCCGCAAAGTTAATCGAGGAAACCATAAAATATGCCGACTGCCACAAAATGATGCTCTCCCTTGAGACCCATAATCCTAAAAATGTGGATTTTTACCAGCAGTTCGGATTCAAAATCTATGGTGTTTTAAACAAGCATTTTGACTTGAAACAGTATTGTTTGATCAGAGAAGCCGGTACATCGGATTAATCTTCGTCTTCTTCTATTTTTGAGCAGGGAAGGGAGAAAATAAATTCCGTACCCACGCCTTCCGTACTGATGACATTGATGTGTTCGCCATGGGAAGCAATGATCTCTTTGACAATGGAAAGGCCTAAGCCGGTTCCCTTCTTGTCTTTACCACGGGAGGAGTCGGACTTATAAAAGCGTTCCCAGATTAACTTCAGATCGTCTTTGGGGATGCCGATACCGCTGTCTTTTACGGAGACCAGCAGCTTGTTTTTCTTTTCTGAAGTCTCGATGCGGATGATGGAGTCCGAATGGCTGAATTTAATGGCATTGTCTAACAGATTATACAGAACCTGCTGGATTTTTCCCATGTCTGCATTGACATACATGGTATCTCCGGTCAGGACAAGCTCAATTGCAATCGTTTTTTTGCGGCAGGTTCCTTCGAAGGAGGCTGCCGTATTTCGAATGACCTTGTTGATATCAAAGTCTGTTTTATCCAGCATCATGCCCTTGGTATTTAAGTTGTTTAAAGTAAGCAGACTGTTGGTAAGCTTGGTCAGACGGTCTGTTTCATTTAAAACGATCTGCAGGTATTTTTCGTGGAGTTCAGGAGGAATCGTGCCGTCTAACATGGCTTCCAGATAGCCCTTAATGGAAGTTAAGGGAGAGCGGAAATCGTGTGAGACATTGGCCACAAATTTTTTCTGATCGTCTTCCGAGCGGGCAATTTCGCTTGCCATGTAATTTAAGCAGGCAGCCAGATATCCCATTTCATCCTCACTGTCCACCTGAAACTCATAATGCATATTACCGGAGGCGTATTGCTCCGTTGCGTAAGTAATCTTGCGAAGAGGTTTGTAGACGATTTCCGTAAAAAAGATCAGGATAATTATGGACAGCAGAAACAAAATGCACATGGTAATATAGGAAATGGTGAGCAGGCTGTCACAGGATTCATTGATGGAAGTCATGGACGCATGGATGACAACATAACCATTTACCTTATAGTCGTTGGTAATAGGCGCTATGACATTGAGCATAGGTTCCTCATAGCTGTCAAAAAAAGTACTCACGTTATAATAAGAATTCGCAGTAATCGTTGGGTCAAAATTTTCAATTATCTCCACTTCATCCACGTTTAAAGGATGTTCGGTAGTCACCACCATACGTCCTGAAGGGTTGATGATCCGGATATCGGCATCCAGATAGACAGACAGAATATCCAGCTGGTTTTTTACGGATTCCAGGGAAGTATCACTGGTATACAGACCGGAACCATACCGGTCCGCAATCAGGGTAGCTTCTGAATAAAGGGTATTTGCTTTTTCTCTGGTCAGCTGTTCTGATGTGAGGTTCGGTACAAAAACGGAAATGATGATAAATCCGAAAATACCGAAGATCACATAGGCAAGCAGAAACTTAAGGTACAGAGTCTTTTTCATTCTTAATTTCCTTTAACCTCGAATTTATATCCGATTCCCCAGATGGTAGAGATTTTCCAGGAGTCGTGATCCTTAATTTTTTCCCTGAGACGCTTGATATGTACATCCACAGTACGGGTATCCCCGATGTATTCATATCCCCAGATCTGGTCTAAAAGCTGTTCTCTCGTAAATACGTGATTGGGAGAAGAAGCCAGAAAATACAACAGTTCCAGTTCTTTGGGAGGCATGTCCACCGTATGACCCATGTAGATGACGGAGTAATTGGTCTGGTTGATGATTAGGTCCGGATATTCCACGCACTTTTCAGAAGCGGTATTTTTCACCGGGGCAGCAGGTTTATAGCGGCGAAGCACCGCCTTTACCCGGGCTACCAGTTCTTTGGAGTCAAAGGGCTTTTCCATAAAATCATCAGCGCCCATTTCCAGACCTAAGACCTTGTCAAACACTTCGCCCTTGGCAGAGAGAATGATGATAGGAACCTGATTTTTGGCACGCACTTCCCGGCAGACCTGATAGCCGTCAATACCGGGCAGCATCAAATCCAGCAAAATCAAATTGGGTTCGAAGGTATCTACGGCAGAAAGAGCCGATTCTCCATCCCCTACAATCATGGTTTCAAAGCATTCTTTTGTAAGATAAAGGGAAATCAGTTCCGCAATATTTTCATCGTCATCTACAATTAAGATTTTTTGTTTATTTACCATGAGACCTCCTGATTTAATTTGGCGAAGGTATGTGCTTCATGGTACAACGCAGACACGCCTTCGTTGAAAATAAAATAGATTATTTAAAAGTTACAATTGTGACACCTGCGTCACCTTCTCCATATTCCCCTAAGCGGTATTCCTTTACATATTTTAACCGCTTCAAGTGATTCTGCACGGCGCTTCTTAAGGCACCGGTTCCTTTTCCGTGTACGACCCGCACGCTGCTTAAGTGGGACAGATATGCATCATCTAAATATTTATCCAGTGCTGCAATTGCCTCATCACAGGTCATGCCAAGGAGATTGATCTCAGGGGAAATGGTCATGGATTTGGAAAGGGATGACCTGCCGCTTCCCTTTACGGAACCACCCGGAGAGGAAAAGCCTTTCACGGAACGGGAGGCCGTGTCTTCGTCTGCAAGCAGCATAAGATCATTGACATTTGCCTGGGATCGCATGATACCGCACTGTATAAAAAGGTTACCCTTTGCATCCGGAAGAGTACTGACCGTACCTTTTAAGCCTAAGGAGAGGATCTTCACGGAATCTCCTTTTTTAAGCTTCTTCGGATCAAGCCTGGGAGCAGACTGCTTTGGCGGTGTCTTTAAAGAGAGGCGTTCATTTTTCTCATCGATCTTTTTCCGCAGATTCTGGCGCTTATTCTCCAACTGCTTAATGTCGGTACCGGCACTTACTTTATTGAAATCTGAGATGGCTTCATCCGCCACATCCTTTGCTTCCTGTAAAATTGCACGGGCTTTTTCATTGGCTTCCCGTAAAATCCTGTCTTTTGCCTGGTCTATTTTTTCATTCTTTGCTTTTAACTGTTGTTCCAGGGTCTTGATCCGTTCTTTATAAGCGGCGATTTCTTCCTTCTCTTTTTCCATGTTTTTGCGGCTGTTTTCCAGACCTGCAATGACGTCTTCAAAGCTTTCGTCCTCTTTGCTGAGCTGTTCCTTTGCAGCCTCGATAATATCATCAGGCAGTCCTAACTTGGAAGAAATGGCAAAGGCATTGCTCTTCCCGGGAATGCCGATCAGCAGTCTGTATGTGGGGCGTAAAGATTCTACGTCAAATTCACAGCAGGCATTTTCCACAAAGGGAATGGAGAGCGCATAGAGCTTCAGCTCGCTGTAATGAGTGGTAGCCATGGTACGGATGCCCCGATCGTGCAAATGATTTAAAATGGCAATGGCCAGTGCGGCACCCTCCGTAGGGTCCGTACCGGCGCCCAGCTCGTCAAACAGGCACAGGGAATCTTCATCCGCATGGGAAAGAATCTCCACGATGGTGGTCATATGCGAAGAAAAGGTGGACAAACTCTGCTCAATGCTCTGTTCATCACCGATATCCGCATACACTTCCTTAAAAACGGACAGAACGGAACGGTCAGAGGCAGGAATGTGCAGACCTGCCTGTCCCATCAGGGTAAAAAGACCCACCGTTTTCAGGGAAACCGTTTTACCGCCGGTATTGGGACCGGTAATAATTAACAGATCGAAGTCTTTCCCCAGTTCAATATCAATGGGTACCACTTTTTTCTTATCAAGAAGAGGATGACGCCCTTTTCGGATCCGGATGTGATGGTCTTTTTCAAAGAGCGGCATGGTAGCATTTTCTTCCAGAGCAAGCTTTCCCTTGGCAAAAATAAAGTCAAGTGTGGTCATTACCTTCTGACTGGCAGCAATTTCCGAGGTGTGCTCTCCGGCAAGAGAAGAAAGAAGAGCCAGGATCTTTTCAATTTCCTTCTGTTCCTCAATCCCTAACTGGCGCAGTTTGTTGTTCAGTTCCACAACGGCAGCAGGTTCAATAAAGAAGGTGGAGCCTGTGGAGGACTGGTCATGTACCATACCGGGTACCTGCGCCTTGTATTCTGCCTTGACGGGCAGGCAGTAGCGGTTGTCACGCATGGTAATGACGGCATCCTGCAGGTAGGTGCGAAGGGAACCGTTTACCATGGAATTAAGCTGGGAGTGAATCCGTTCTCCGGTGAGTGCAATTTCTCTGCGGATATGCTTTAAGGCAGGACTTGCATCATCTGCTACTTCTTCTTCCGATAAAAGACATCGTCTGATCTCTTCTGAAACAGGAGTAAGAGGCGAGAGGGCATCAAAATAAGAAGACAGGGAATCTTTCTTTTCCGTGTCCTTATCTTCCCTGCCAAAGGCCTTGATGCGGGCTGTGTTTTCCAAAAAGTCGGCAATCCGTAAAAGCTCTGCTGCCGTCAGGGCACTGCCGATGGTCAGGGACTGTATGGCATATCCCAGATCTTTGTTGCCTCCGAAAGAGGTACTTCCAAATCTTAAAAGTCTTGACAGCGCATCCGCCGTTTCCTGCTGGGCGGCGCGGATAGCTTGTAAATCCGTGTCAGGTATTAAATTGCGGCAGAGAGTTTTACCCGGCTCGGAGTCGGCTTTTTCGGTAAGCCGGCTGATGATTTTGTCATATTCAAGAGTGTGTAACGCTTTATTATTCATTTTTTTCCTTTACGATATCACCGATCAGCCCCATGATGGTAGAAATGGCGCTGAGCTGGTGACTCTGTTTCATGGCATCTATATAGCTTTGTCTGTTACAGTACAGCTCCTGCACTTTTTCTACCAGAAGCTCCGGTGAAAGATCATCCTCGTCTATCACCATGGAAAATCCCTGGGATTCAAAGGACCGCGCATTTAAGAGCTGATCTCCCCTGCTCTTACTGGACGGCAGAGGAATTAAAATATTGGGCTTGCTTAAAGCTAAAAGTTCGCATATGGCATTGGCACCGGCACGGGAAATTACTACGTCCGCCATGGCAAATACATCCTTAAGCTCTGCTTTTAAGTACTCAAACTGCTTATAGCCGGATGTATTAAGGAGCAGATTATCCATTTTGTCCTTGCCGCACAGATGCACCACCTGAAAATCTTTCAGGAGACCGGGCAGGGCATCACGGACAGCTTTGTTTACACTTGCAGCGCCCTGGCTGCCGCCGATTACCATAATGACCGGTTTGTTGGCTGAAAATCCACACATATTTAAGGCATTTACTTTATCACCGGTAAACAGTTCTTCTCTGACCGGAGAGCCGGTGAGAACTGCCTTTTTTTCCGGAAGAAGCTTTAAGGTTTCCGGAAAATTGCAGCAGACTTTGGTGGCGGCACCAAGGCAGAGCTTATTGGCAAGACCGGGGGTCATATCGGATTCATGCAGAATGCAGGGTATATTCAGGGTATGTGCCGCACGTACTACGGGTACGCTGACAAAACCACCCTTGGAAAAGACCACGTCCGGTTTGATTTCTTTTAATATTTTATGTGCCTGCCCAAATCCTTTTATAACGCGGAACGGATCCGTCAGATTCTTGGGATCCATATAGCGTCTGAATTTGCCGGTGGAGATTCCGTAATACGGAATTTGAAAATCTTCGATGAGTTTCTTTTCAATGCCCTCATAGGAACCCATATAAACAACTTCGAAGCCGGCAGCTTTAAGATGTGGCAGAAGCGCCAGGTTCGGTGTCACGTGTCCGGCGGTTCCGCCGCCTGTAAGTACGATTTTTTTCATAATATTAACTATGCCTTTCCGTAACCTGTAGACTTTTAATATTTACTGCATGGATTCCAGTGCTCTGGCAAGCTGGTCAGGGCAGGAAGTGGGTTTGAATCCGCAGCGGATACCCTTTAATTTCTGAATGGCATCTTCGGGCTTCATGCCTTCCACGAGTCTGGAAATGCCCTGCAGGTTTCCGTTACAGCCTCCCGTAAAGTGTACGGATGCAATGACCCCGTCCTTAATTTCTATGTCAATGGCAGAAGAACAGGTGCCGCTTGTCTGATAACGCATAATACTTACCTCCCAAATTACCTTAATTTAATCTAAAGTAAAATTATAGCAGAATTATGTATAAAAATCAAAATATTTGTTGGAACTGCGGGAAATGCGTCGACGGTTTTACGTTTATAACATATTGTTACTACATATAAAAAGCGGTAATATAAAAGCATAACGTTTAGGAGGCGAAAATTATGTTTGCTGTTTTTAAAAAAGAAATGTTGGTAAGCTGTCTGATGTTTGCATTTTTAGTATGCAGCATATTGGGCAAAATTATGTTAGGCATCCTGTATCAGAATATGATAAAAGAGACCGAAAATATGCGTGCCACGGACAATAAACTGTTAAAGCAGTGCAAATTAAAATTTGTCAGCTGCTACAGGCTGAATAACGGTGTATCCAATATCCCCGTTTTTGTGGACAAGTTCTTAAACCAGATGAAAATCGGTCCTGTTCTTGTGCAGACGTTTTATCATCTTTGCGGACAGATGATGCTTGTTTCCGTGCTCTGTGCCGGAATCGGTATCTGCCGCCTGATTGGCAATGGTGCCGGTCTTTTTTCCGTACTGCCTTTTTATATTGTCAGTTTTTTTGGATTATATCTGCATTTTGCGGTATCTGCCATTACGGATGTGAGGGGCAGACGACGGATATTGAAGGTCAACCTGATTGATTTTCTGGAAAACCATATGGCAAGAGAGCTTGGACAGGAAGAATCAGAAGCTGTGGCAGCAGAGGAAAAAAGTCCGGTCAAAGTCAAACGGGAGGAGCCGGTAGTGGGAGGACAAGTCTTCAGCCGCCTGGAGGAAAAAGAGTTGGAGGATTTATTGCAGGAATTCTTAACTATGTAGATCAATTTAATATATTTCATTTCATAAAAATTCTTGATGTATTTTAATTTTCACACTTTACAAATATTATACAAATCGTTTACCCGGATATGATAGCCGGTATATGAACCCCAAAATATAATAAAACCTGTCAGACAGATTTTCAAAAATGTCAGGAATGGGAAAACATGATAAGTAAAAAATTTTACGATTTAAGAGAAAAGCTGGAGCAATATATCCGTGAAAACAACTTAAAAGCCGGTGACCGGCTTCCCTCGGAAGCCGCACTCTCCAGACAATTTGATATAAGCCGCCCTACATTGCGGGAATGGCTTAAGGTTCTGCAGAAAGAAGGGGTACTGATAACCATCAATGGTTCAGGTACTTATTTATGTGACACTCATTGTCATTTGTCCAATACAATCAATGAGCTGACTGGAACCGGTCAGCTTATTCGTTTGTCCGGCTATAAAGAAGACGCAGATATTATGGAAATGGATCTTACCATTCCGGAAGAAGAGTGGCGGGAGATATTGAAACTGGGTTCCGAAGAACAGGTGGTGGTTGTCAAGCGAATACGTAAGGCAGATAGAAATGCAGTCGCTATGGCATGGAACATTTTTCCGGAACAATATGTTGATGTGCAGGAAATAAAGGACAAAGGTTTTGAAGTTTCAATTTTCGATTATTTAGAGAAACATAGCGGAATACACATATCTCATGCAGAATCGGAGATCCATGCAATAGATGTTACAGATATCTATGATGCAGCCGCAAAGGATATCTTAGGCGAACATATTATACTGATGAAGCAGATTCATTATGATGAAAGACAGAATCCTGTATTCTATTCGCTGGATTATTTCAGGACGGATATTATTAAACTAAAAATCAGGCGGGAGAGAAAAGAAGCTTAGCATGATGAACAAAAGTAAAACGGAAAAAAACATAATAAGAGCGAAAAACAAATTAATAGGATGGTTAACAAATCCATATAGCATAATTTTTCTGACACTGCTGGTGATATTACTGTTTCTTATTGTAGTTCCCTTGTGGGAAATGATTAAGGAAAGCCTGCAGCTTTCATCATCAGACGCAAGAAAAACAGGACTGGAAGCAGGCGCTTTTACTTTTAATTATTGGAAACAGTTATTTTGCAGCAAGGTATCAAGAAAATTGCTGTATGAGCCGTTATTGCACTCCCTGACGATTGCATTAAGTGTATCCGTACTCAGTATTGCTATCGGAGGAATTACGGCATGGCTCATGGTTCGAACCGATTTGCCATTTAAAAGGTTTTTTTCTCTGGCAATTATTGTGCCATATATGCTTCCGGCATGGTGTAAGGCGATGGCATGGATTGCGGTATTTAAGAACCCGAGAATCGGCGGGACACAGGGTTTTTTGAGTTATTTGGGAATCCATGTACCGGATTGGCTTGCCTATGGTCCTATAGCTATCATTCTGGTGCTTTCCGTTCACAATTATGCTTATACCTATCTGCTTGTATCTTCTGCACTGAAAAGTGTCAATACAGAATTGGAAGAAATGGCTGAAATTGCAGGTGCAGGCAGATGGCATATTCTTACCAGAATTACTTTTCCACTCGTATTACCATCCGTTCTGGGTGCATTTATACTGACTTTTTCTCAGGCAATGGGAACTTTTAGTGTACCTGCTTTTTTAGGACTGAAAACAGGATACTATACGATTTCTACTATGTTGCAGAGTTCTTTAATGCAGGGAAATAACGGAGTGGCTATGGCAATCAGTATTGTACTGATTGCAATTGCTTCTCTTAATATATTGATTAATCAAAAACTGATTGGAACCAGAAAAAGTTTCGTTACAATCAGCGGAAAAGGAGGACGATCGGGTATCCGTGTATGTCTTGGTAAATGGAAACCTTTGATAACACTGCTTATGTTTTTATTTATCGGAGCAGCCGTTTTACTGCCATTAGGTATTCTTACCCTGCAAAGTTTTATGTTGAAATTAGGCGATTTCGGATTTGATAATCTTACTCTTCACTATTGGATTGGCAAAGGGGAGCAATATATTGCCAATGGTCTGCCGGGAGTTTTGAGAAACCCGGATTTTATGAACACAATGGTAAACACGCTGAAACTTGTATTGGTGACCTCTGTTATAGCCGCGCTTTGTGGCCAACTGGTGGGGTACATCAATTCCAGAGGCAAAGGGAAGTTATCCGGAAAAGTAATGGATCAGCTGGTATTTATTCCTTATCTGATTCCCTCAATTGCTTTCGGAGCCATGTATTTATCTATGTTTTCTACTGCAAAGACTTTTGATATTGGACGCTGGACAGTAGAATGGTTTCCTTCTCTGTATGGAACGTTTGCATTGCTGGTGTTAGTGAGTGTAGTGAAGAATCTTCCTTTTTCCAGTCGGTCCGGAACAGCCAATATGATGCAAATAGGAACGGAACTGGAAGAAGCGGCACAAATATCCGGTGCAGGTTTTTTGAAAAGAATGATTAAAGTTATATTCCCTCTATCCAAAAGCGGATTTCTATCAGGTTTTCTTTTGATTTTCATTAATGTTATGAAAGAGTTGGATCTGATTATTATACTGATAACGCCGCAGATGAAAACATTGCCTTACATGGCTTATTCTTATCTGACAGGCGGTACGGAGCAATATTCGAATGTGGTAGCTTTGATAATGTTTATGATTGTGTTCATCGTGTACTGTATTGCAGGAAAGTTCTCTAAAGAAGATGTTTCTCTCAATATAGGATAAAAATAAAAAATTACATAGGTTAAAGGATGGACGACCAAAGAAAATGAAACAGATTGAATTAAAACACGTAGATAAGTATTATGGCAAAAACCATATATTAAAAGGTATTAATCTGGATGTTGAGGAAGGAGAGTTCATGACCTTTTTAGGTCCCTCCGGGTGTGGAAAAACCACGACTTTGCGAGTAATCGCAGGCTTGGAAAAACCGAATGGAGGTATAGTGGTAATCAGTGGCAGAGAAGCGGCAAATGCTGAAACCCTGCAATTCCTGCCTCCGGGGAAAAGAGGTCTTAATCTGGTCTTTCAATCATATGCATTATGGCCACATATGACTGTGTATGACAATGTAGCATTTGTACTGAAAGTACAGAAGCAATCCAAAAACAGTATTTGTAAACAGGTTCTGGATGCACTTCGTATTATGCAGATTGAGGAGTATAAAGACCGATATCCTTCAGAATTGTCAGGTGGACAGCAGCAGAGAGTGGCTATTGCAAGAGCCATTGTATCAAAACCCAGGGTCTTGTTGTTGGATGAGCCTCTTTCTAATTTAGATGCAAAGCTTCGTTTAGAGATGCGAAGTGAGCTGAAACGTCTTCACAGTGAACTGGGAACGACAATGATATATGTAACCCATGACCAGGTGGAAGCACTTACGCTTTCGGATAGAATTGCAATCTTTTTTGAAGGAGAAATTGTTCAGGTAGATACTCCTATGGAATTATATATGAATCCGAACATGCTCAAAGTAGCACAATTTATTGGAAATCCCAGAATCAACCTGATTCCGGCACATATAAAGGCAGAGGCTGATCAATTGTATGTAAACAGCATTTTAGGAAACATTTCATTTCCAAAAGACAGTTTTAATGATGACATTCCAGAAGAGAATGAGTGGGAAGGGGTCATCGGCTTACGACCGGAGCATATAAGAATCCGGGAAGAAGGGGAACAGGATGCAGCATTTCAGATACTTACGACCATGTTAGCCGGTTCAGAAACATTGATTGAAGCGGAAAAAGACGGCCAAAGGATTCTCATAAAGCAGCTTGGAATATGCAATCACCGGGCGGGAGACCGGATATATCCGGATTTCCTTCCCGATGAAATAAATGTTTTTCGTAAGGACAACGGAAAATTAGTGAAAAAAACAAAAAAGGAGAAAGAAGATGTACAAAGGAAAGAAATTACTGGCAACAATTTTAACGCTTAGCTTGATGGCCTCTGTGACTGCCTGTGGTGTAACAGAGAAACAGGAGACGGCAACAGGTCAGACTACGGAGACATCTAAAGAGGTAGAAAGCACAAAGGATACTGCCGTGGAAACCCAGCCGGAAAATCTTACATGGGCAGAAGAACACAAACTGAATGAAACAGAAAGCAGTGAAGAACTTTACAAAAAAGCTTTAGAGACAGCAAATGGAGAGATTCATATTTATACGGTATCAGGCCGCATGGAAAATGTAAAAGCTACTTTTGAAGAAGATTATCCCGGATTGACCCTTGTAGTACATGACATGAATGTCAATGAATTGCTGGAAAAGTTTTCCCGTGAGTATGAAGCAGGTGTTTACACAGCAGATGTAATTCATGTAAAAGAACAGACCGGAAAAATCTTAAAAGAGTATGTAGAAACAGGAATGTTGCATAATTATCAGCCTGAAGACATATTTGGTGATGTAGATGAGCAGTACCTTCAATTGACTCCGATGTATTTTGAAGCAGACTGGTGGTATTTTAACTCAGAGCAATATCAAGAATCACCGATTGATTCCTGGTGGGATCTGACCAGAGAAGAATGGAACGGAAAATTCATGATTGTAGATCCCTTAACAGATATCGGATATATGGCACTGCTTACAACTATTGTTGAAAATGCTGATATGATGGCAGAGTCTTATAAAGAAGAATTTGGTGAAGAAATTGTTTTGGCGGATGATGAACCCAATGCCGGATATGCGTTTTTAAAACGGTTTGCCCAGAATAATCCAATATTTGAGACCTCATCCAATAATATTGTAAAAGCAGTGGGAGCTTCAGGACAGGAAGATGCACCTATCGGATATGCTGTATCATCCAAAATCCGTGAACGTGATCAGCAGGGATATTTGCTCGGAATTGATCCATTGAACTTTGAACCTGCAGATGGCATTTACGGAATGAACGTAATTGAGATTGCTGACCATGCACCAAATCCGGATGGAGCGAAACTTTTAATCCGTTATCTGACGGGTGATACTGACGGAACGGCCAGAGGATTTTCACCTTATAATACATTGGGAGGATGGTCGGTTCGTTCTGTAGTGCCCAAGGTAGAAGGTAACATTGCATTTGAAGATTACAAGGTGTTTCCTCAGGATTTGGAATATACCTATGAACATATCGATGAAGTGCAGGAATACTGGATTTCTGTACAGCCGTAGGAAGTCGGTGAGCATTTTTGGAAATAGAAAAAATTGATGAAAAGAGTTGCGGAGCTGTTTTGTATAAAATGACTGCAGAGGGCGTACGCTATCTGATAGTTGAAAGCGCTTCGGGTCATATCAGCTTTTCCAAAGGTCATGTAGAAAGCGGAGAATCAGAATGGGAGACCGCCTGCAGAGAAATAGAAGAGGAAACAGGTATTGTTAAACTGAAGAGGATAGATGGATTCCGGGAAAGCTTTGTATGTGTAACTGAAACCGGGAATCATAAGGAAATCGTGTATTTCCTTGCAAATTTTACGGATGATACCATTTATCTGCAGGACGGAGAACTGGTTCGTTACTGGATGCTTCCATTCAAAGAAGCCTGTGCCCTGATTAATACTGAAGAGGAGAAAGAAATCCTGCAGAAGGCAGATAAATTTCTTGGGAAACAGATGTGATATGAGTAAATTATATTGTTTAAATGCAGGTAAAGCAGATTGCTTTCTGTTGGAGTTAACCGGTGAAAGAGAAACGTGCCATATTTTAGTGGATGGAGGCAGCCGCGAGAATCCGGTTAATGAAATATTTTCCTATCTGCAGGAAAAGGAAATTGAAAAAATAAGTGGTATGATACTTACTCACTTACATCAGGATCATCTGGGCACTTTGGATGAAGTGGCGGAAAAAATGAAAGTGGAGTGGGCAGTATTGCCCTATCCACCGATTCCGCTTTCTGAAACTGAACTGATGGGGATACAGGACGAGGAGCGTATTAAGGACATTTATTCTTACAACCGTTTATGGGACTGTCTTCTGGCACAGGGATGCCACATTGAAACTACTTTACCTCTGACAGTTCCGGCTTACCGATATGGGGATTATGAACTGCGTTGTCTTTATCCTTTTCCCGATACCGTTTCGAAAGTATATGCAATGCTGTGCAGATTGCAAAATGAAAAAGCGGATAGAGTCAAGGCAATGTATGATTCTGTGCGTACCCTTTTTAATAAAGACAGCTCGATATGGTTGTTGAAAAAAAATGAAAAACCGGTTTTGCTTTTGTGTGGTGATGCAGTACATGCATCTCTGGCAGCAGCAGTGGGAGGCTATGGAATAAGTGTACCTGTTGTTAAACTGTCTCATCATGGAAGAAATGATAAAGGAAATTTATATTATCAATCTATGTTTATTGAGAGTCTGAAGCCGGAAAAAATTATCATAACCAGTGATTCTGATTCAGCAGGGCTTTTTATGGATGAGTGGCAGCTGCTTTGTGAGAAGAGTGGTGCCGATGAACTGATTGTTACGGGTCATTACCCAAAAGACAGAGTACTGGAATTGCCGTAATAGAAATACTAAAATAGCAGACAGGAAATAAATATATGGATAAAAAATATAAATATGAACTGCATTGTCATTGCAGTGAAATAAGTCCGTGTGGACAGTTAAGTGCCACTGAGACAGCAGCATTATATAAGCAGGCAGGTTATGATGGTATTGTACTTACCGACCACTTCAGAAGAGATATCATAGAACTTTTAGACGGGAATACCTGGGAAGAAAAAGTAAATTCTTTGTGGAAACCGTATCGGGAGTTAAAAAAACGGCATGAAAGCAGTGATTTTTTCATTGGGAGAGGCCTGGAGATACGATTTGATAATAACGATAATGATATTCTGGTGTATGGTTTTACAGATGAACTTTTCCTTAGAGAGGGAGAAAGGTGGACGAGCATGGGGCTGCCTGCTTTTTATGAAAAGTATAAAAACCGGATGCTTTTAATTCAGGCACATCCAAACCGGAAAGCCACCACTTATCCGGAACCGCTTGATTATCTCCATGGAATAGAAGTGAAAAATACCAGTCCGAGAAATGATAATTATAATGAAATCACGGAGCAGACTGTAAAGGAGAATCCCTGGCTGATCGCTACAGGAGGAAGTGACTGTCACAGAGTAGAAGATGTAGCCGGGAGTGGTATCCTTTGTACC
>JBJFCA010000032.1:0-5722 GCA_051888725.1 Lachnospiraceae bacterium | reverse complement strand
CTGGCTGGAGAGGGAAGCCGGCAGGATCGTCAGAATATTTGTGATGACAGAGCCCCTTGACGTGAAGGAAATACACCGTATCCGGATTGCGGAGACTTTCACCTCAGACAGGGATCCCATGCTGCTTCAAAAGCAGGGAATTGAGCTGATACAGGCCAATCCGGACAAGAAATTTGCGGTGGTACAGTTTGATGTGGCAAAATTTAAAATGGTTATGGCGGAATATGGAGAGAAAAAAGCGGATAACCTGCTCAATTTCTTCGTGTCGACATTGAAGGTGATCTGCAACAAATATCAGATATACAGCAGATTGTCGGCGGATGTATTTATGATTATTACGCCCTATGAGGATGAGAAAAGCCTGTACGATTTTGTCGAGTTTTTAGACAGTCATCTTATGGGATACGATGGCATGAAGTATCGCATTGTGTATGGAATCTGTTACATTGGAGATCTTTCCGGGGGACTTCGTCAGTATGGGGATGCCGCAGCCATGGCAAGGCAGAATATTAAAAGCAATGTATTGCAGAAGGTAGCTTTTTACCAGTCGGATTTGAAGAGAAACATTTCTGCTAATAAGTTTATTGAAGATAACATGAATAAGGCATTGGCAAACGGGGAATTTGTTATGTACCTGCAGCCAAAGTATAATATTTCCGACGGCAAAGCCATAGGTGCGGAAGCACTGGTCAGGTGGATTATGCCGGGGCACGGTATCGTACCGCCCAATGACTTTGTGCCGGTGTTTGAAAAAAATGGTTTTATAATCAAAATGGATCAGTATATCTGGGAAGAGGCATGTAAACTGATTCGCAAGTGGATTGATGCAGGCATTAAGCCGTTCCCAATCTCTGTGAATGTATCCCGCAGGCATTTACGGGACATGGAATTTATTAGGGTTTTGGATGAACTTGTGGAAAAATATGATATTCCAAAGGACTGTCTGGAAATTGAGATTACGGAAACTGTGGACGAGGCGGGTATCGTGGAGAGCATGCAGATGCTGAAGGAGCACGGCTTTACGCTGCTGATGGATGATTTTGGCTCGGGGTATTCGTCCTTAAATACCTTGAAGAATACCAAATTTGATGTGATCAAATTTGACCGTATGTTTTTGAATAATTTTATTGGTTCGGATCGTGGGCAGAAGATTGTGGAATACACCATAAAAATGACCAGTGCCATCGGTCTTGATATGGTCGCAGAAGGCGTGGAGACTAAGGAACAGGCAGATTTCCTGAAGGCCTGCGGCTGCAATACGGCACAGGGCTTTTACTATGCAAAGCCTATGCCCGTGGAAGAATTTGAAAGCAAATATATGTAGGTCGCAGACATATTTCCATAAAATCAAAATACACTATGATATAGAATGGTATTTGAGAGGATTTTATGGAAGAAAAGGAAACTGTAAGGGAAACTGTGATGGAAAACGACTGCAGCTTTGTGAGTGTTTCGCCGGCACTGATGGCACTGCCCTATCCGCCTGTCAGGGTGAGGGAGGAAAACCGCGAGTATGCGGACCTTTTGAGTAATGATTACTGCGGGACCGTATCGGAAATGTCTGCCATTACCCAGTACATTAACAATGAAAACCGGATGACAGCGACACAGTGTCCGCTCGCAAAAACGATTTTGGGGATTGCCATGGCGGAGATGATTCATCTGCAGAAGCTTGGACAGTTGATTTTTTTGCTGGGCGGGGAAGTTGATTTTACGGCAAGGCATCAGAACGGAAAACAGGAGATGTGGTCACCGTCTTTTATTTCAATTCCGCAGAATGTAAATCAAATGATATGGGCGGACATTGATGCGGAGCGGGCAGCCATTCACCAATACAAGGTGCACATGAACAGAATCCGGGATGATTACGTGAATGCAATGCTGATGCGTATCATTCAGGATGAGGAGTACCATATCATGATGCTGCAGGCATTGCTGGAGCATTGATGATAAATGTATAAAATCCTTCTATTTTCATATGCTAACGGCAAACGGAAAATAGAAGGAGGCTTTTTACGGATGATGGAAGTATTGTATATTGTTGCACTTTCTCTGGGGTCGATTCTCGCCATTTTTGTGCTTACAAAAATAATGGGATACCGTCAGATGTCGCAGATGAGTATGTTTGACTATATTATTGGCATCACGATAGGCTCTATTGCGGCGGAAATGGCAACCTCCCTGGAAGAAAATTTTATGCAGCCGCTTGTGGCGATGATTGTGTATGCGCTCACAGCGGTTTTTTTAGCGTGGGTAACCTCAAAGTCCGTTAAGGCAAGAAGAGTGATTGAGGGCAAACCGCTTGTGCTTTTAAATAACGGAGAGCTTTACCGTCATAATCTGAAAAAAGCAAAAATTGACGTGACAGAATTTCTGACACAGTGCCGCGTCAACGGGTATTTTGATGTTTCCAGACTGCAAAGTGCCATTCTTGAGGGAAACGGAAAGATCAGCTTTCTTCCCAAAGCAGCAGACCGGCCGGTGACGCCCTCCGATATGCAGCTTACTCCGTCTGAGGATTATCTGGTAGCAAATGTGATTCTTGACGGAAAGATCATGGAGGATAACTTAAAACACACCGGCAATGACGAAAAATGGCTGCAGGCGCAAATTAAGGCGCAGGGCGCAAAGGGGACGGAAGACGTGCTTCTGGCTACCTGCGATATTTCCAACCGGGTAACGGTTTTCTTGAAGAAAAACGAAAAGGAGGCCGGGGACATTCTCATTTAATCCTGCCGACAAATCCGGGAAGTCGCAGATGGTGAATCACAGTGCCCCCGGGGAAATCCGGATTTCAGACGCTGGTTCCTGGTGGATAAGCGGGAAAGGGCCGGACAGGGTTTCGCGTGTCACATACAGACTTCTGTCCGGTCTTACCGTGAGCATCCATTTTGCAAGGGTGATGCTGCCGCGTTCGATTTCCAGACAGGTGATGCTGTAAGGGTGTACGCAGCTTCCGCTGTTACAGTAAGAAAGATCCGCCTCCGTCAGGGTGGGGCGGTGGGTATGTCCGGTAATCAGGAGAATCTGTTCTTTTTTGGCAAAGGCCTGCAGCCGTTTTTCGCAGGTCTGCTTGCGGGTATAATTTTTCGCGGCGCTGGTGGGGTCGAGAACCCCGTAGTGCTCCAATGGTCTCCAGAGGTATCTGACCAGGAAACGGGTGACCGGCCAGAGGGTGGAATTAAAAAGGTCTGCCTGATGTCCGTGGGTCAGGTAGAGATCTTTTGCATCCGGGGCAAGCAGGTTTTCCAGAATAATTCCGGGATAAAAGGGAATGTCGGGCAGAAAGGCCTGCTTCTTTTTTACCATATCATGATTGCCGTAGAGCATATAAAGGCGTCCTTTCCGGTGAAAGCAGCAAAGCTGGGAAAAAATGTTTTCATGGGCCTCGACAATCTGCTGTATGCTGCGGTTTTCCCACAGCTCATCTCCGTCCCCCAGTTCGATATAGGTGTATCCGGCATAGTAATAATGCTTCAGGGCGGCAAGATAGAGATTGCGGTTTTTCAGGAAGTTGTCGTTTGACGTACCGGTGCCGCGGTGGCAGTCACTGAACAGGACATATTTGGATGAGGGGTACAGAGGGAGCTTTATGGCTCCCTCAAATGTTTTATGCAGACGTGAAAAATAACTCATAACGGCCTCCTGTTTTGACAACTCCGGTGTCCGGGCCTCGGACGGTATTTCCTGATGCGCAGCATTTTACGGAAAACAAAAGGCAGGTAGTAATAAAGAAACAGGATTCTGTCCATGGAAAGACAGAAAGGTCTTGTGACGGACAGATACATGCGGCACCAGAAACGGTTCTTCCACTGGCTGAAGCCGTGGCGTAGCTTTTGCAGGAAACGTTGCTCCTTTTTACCTTCGTCGAAGGAGATGTTGACGGTATTGCAGTGAACATTATATTTTCCCGCATCATAACCGGTGCGCTTAAGTCCCCGCAGGAAGGCAGTGGTCATATCCGGTGACGCAAATGTGACCGAAGCATGCAGAGTCAGTTCCGCAGGCTCACTAAAGCATCCCGGCAAAAAGGCGGTAAGCCACCAGTGTTTTGCACGAAGATGGGTAATTGCAGAGTGGTCTTTGATAAGACAGAAAGAGATTCTCGGTATTTCCTTATCCCGGACGCTGTGGAAGAGGGCCGTTTTTATTTCGTCCTCTTTTAAGATGCGGTCGGCATAATAAATGCCCACTTCACAGCCGGTATTTATGCCGTACTGTCCCTTCCAGAATTCCACCAGCCAGGTCTTTCCCTGATAGTCAAAATAAACAGGAAGACAGTCAAAAATCATGCCCAGACGCCCGGCGGCCCTGTCGTAGAGCTGACAATAGCCGAATGCTCTCTGCCAGGCATCAAGCCTTGAAGTAAACAGATCCTGGGAGGGAATATAGGAATAGCCAAAGGGTTCAACAAGTGTATTCAGCATATCGCATTTCTCATGCATGCACAGGGAACGGACTTTATGGATGATTTTTTTCCTGCGAACCAGATTCAGACCCCAAAAGACAAGAAGAATCAGAAACAGGATTCCAAAAATCAGATACATAAAATGTTCCTTTCATTTGTTTTACTATAAGATATGCTTTTCTGTAAGAGAATGTTCGGTGTGCATTCCCACCAATGTACCATGAGGAAAGCGGCTGCAGCAGCGTTTTTGCGGGTGCCTGCGGTAAACGCAGTTGACAAATGGGAAGTTTTATAGTTTACAATATAGTGGGAAACGGAAAGAAAAGGAATGAATACCATGGTTAAAATCGACCTGATTACCGGCTTTTTAGGATCCGGTAAGACAACCTTTATCAAAAAATATGCAAAGTATCTGATGGAGCAGGGGCTGCGCATCGGGATACTGGAAAATGATTTTGGCGCCATCAACGTGGATATGATGCTTTTGCAGGAGCTTTCCGGGGAGCAGTGTGAGCTGGAAATGGTTTCCGGCGGATGTGACCGGGACTGCCACCGCAGACGCTTTAAGACCAAGCTCATCGCCATGGGCATGTGCGGGTATGACAGAGTGCTGGTAGAACCGTCCGGCATTTTTGATGTGGACGAGTTTTTTGACGTATTGTATGAGGAACCGCTGGAACAGTGGTATGAGGTGGGCAATGTGATTGCCATTGTGGACGCAAAACTGCCCGAGGAGCTTTCCGGGGAGGCAGAGTATCTTCTGGCATCGGAAACCGCAAATGCAGGGTGCATTGTATTAAGCCGTGCCGATGAAGCCACCCGGGAGGAGATGGACAGAACCGTGGCACACGTAAACCGTGCCCTGCGGCAGGTACAGTGCAGCAGACAGTTTGGGGAAGAAATCATCCGAAAGGGCACCCCGGATCTTGAAAGTAAGGAGCTGCAAAAACTCTCTGCCTGCGGTTATGTGACGGAAAGCTATTGTAAAAAGGAGCCGGAGGCGGAAAAGGGATTTGATTCCCTGTTTTTCATGCATGTGAAAACCACAGAGGAGGTACTGCGGAAAAAGATAACCGCCATGCTGCAGGATCCGTCCTGCGGAAGGATTCACAGGGTAAAGGGATTTTTCCTGGATACGGATGGAAAGTGGTTTCAATTAAATGCCACCGTAAACGAAATTTCCATAGAGCCTGTAAATGCAGGCCAGGAGGTATTTATCGTAATCGGCGAGCACTTAAAGCAGGAGTCGGTGGAGAAATATTTTAACATTGCCGAAATGCAAGCATTATGATAAGATATAGGCATTGGCGGGAC
>JBJFCA010000031.1:0-5778 GCA_051888725.1 Lachnospiraceae bacterium | reverse complement strand
TTCGTTTAGCCCTCTCCAGAACTTTGGCGTGTTCCCCTTTTCTCCCCCTCACAACCGGGGCCAGCAGCTGTATTTTGGTGCCTTGCGGCAGGGCAAGAATCTGATCCACCATCTGGTCCACCGTCTGTCTGGCAATCTCCCTGCCACACTTTGGGCAATGGGGAATACCGATTCTGGCATAAAGAAGTCTGAAATAATCGTAGATTTCCGTAACGGTACCCACTGTAGATCTGGGATTCCGGTTGGTGGATTTCTGGTCAATGGAGATAGCAGGGGACAGTCCTTCAATTTTTTCCACATCAGGCTTTTCCATTTGTCCCAAAAACATACGTGCATAGGACGACAGGGATTCCATGTACCTTCTTTGTCCCTCTGCGTAAATCGTGTCAAATGCAAGGGAGGATTTACCGGAACCGGAAAGGCCTGTCAGTACCACCAGTTCATTTCTCGGAATATCCACATCTATGTTTTTCAGATTGTGTTCCCTGGCACCCCTTATCTTAATCCATTCTCTTTTTCTGATCTTGTTGTTATTCTCCGACATTTTTTTACCTTTCCGTTTCGTTATTACATTTTTTGTCATGTTACTGAAGAATTTGTTATTCCATTGCAGACGTGCTTTCGCTTGGAAAGAAACGTAGCGGTACTAAATTCGCAAAAAACGCTCACTAAGTGCCGACGTTTCTTTACAGTCTGCAATGGAATAACAAATTTTCTTTCAGGAGCAAAATTCCAAAAGGAATTTACTCCAGATTCTGCAGCATGGTTTTGAGTTCGATCATCTTGTCACGCAGCTCTGCTGCCGCCTCGAAGTTTAAGTCTGCTGCTGCCTTCTGCATCTTCTTCTGAACATCCGCAATCACCTTTTCCAGTTCCTTGCGGCTCATGGATTCCGGATCTTTTTCAAAGGCTACCTCTTCCTTCGCCACCGCCTTGGAAATACTGATCAGATCTCTGACTGCCTTCTTGATGGTCTGTGGTGTGATGCCGTGCTCCTCATTATACTTCTGCTGAATCAGACGTCTGCGGTTTGTTTCTTCTATGGCTGCCTTCATGGAATCCGTCATATGATCCGCATACATAATAACATGACCGTCCGCATTTCGCGCCGCACGTCCAACGGTCTGAATGAGTGAAGTCTCGGAACGAAGAAACCCTTCTTTATCCGCATCCATAATAGCCACCAGAGAGATCTCCGGTATATCCAGACCCTCTCTCAAGAGGTTGATTCCCACCAGAACATCAAAAACATCCAGTCGCATATCCCGGATGATCTCCGCACGTTCCAGCGTGTCAATGTCCGCATGCAGATACCGTACCCGGATGCCTGCTTCCTTCATGTAATCTGTTAAATCCTCCGCCATCCGTTTGGTAAGCGTGGTTACCAAAACCTTATTATGCTGATCGGTTTCCCGGCGGATCTCACCAATCAGATCATCGATCTGTCCTTCCACCGGACGCACGCTGATCTCGGGGTCCAGAAGACCTGTAGGACGTATAATCTGCTCCGTTCTCAACAGTTCATGCTCCGCTTCATAATCTCCGGGTGTGGCGGATACGAACATCAGCTGGTCAATATGGGACTCAAATTCTTCAAAGTTAAGTGGTCTGTTGTCCAGTGCGGAAGGCAGTCTGAATCCATAATCCACCAATGTCATCTTACGGGAACGGTCCCCTGCATACATGCCCCGGATCTGCGGGATGGTAATATGGGATTCATCGATAATAATAAGATAATCATCTTTAAAAAAGTCCATCAGGCAATGAGGCGGTTCTCCGGCTTTTGCTCCGGTCAGATGTCTGGAATAGTTCTCGATGCCGGAACAGAAACCTGTTTCTCTCAGCATCTCCACATCAAAATTGGTACGTTCCGAGATACGCTGTGCCTCCAAAAGCTTGTCCTCTGACCGAAAGAATTTTACCCGCTCTGTCAGTTCCTCTTCTATTCTGTTACAGGCCTCTTTAATCTTGGTTTCTTCTACCACATAATGGGAAGCCGGAAAAATGGATATGTGATTCAGAGTAGCTTTTACCTGACCGGTAAGCGGATCCGTTTCGCAGATTCTGTCGATCTCATCTCCGAAAAACTCTACCCGGATCAGAAGATCCTTTCCCTGTGCCGGAAAAATCTCCAGCACATCTCCATGAACACGGAAGCACCCTCTCTTTAAATCCAGATCATTTCTGTCATACTGCATGGCAATCAGTTCCCGGATCACCTGGTCTCTGTCTTTCTGCATACCGGGGCGCAGGGAAACAATCATTCCCTGATAATCATCCGGGCTTCCCAGACCATAAATGCAGGACACACTGGCTACTACGATCACATCCCGCCGTTCCGTCAGGGATGCTGTTGCCGACAGACGCAGTCTGTCAATCTCTTCATTGATAGCGGAATCCTTGGCAATGTAGGTGTCCGTGGATGGCACATACGCCTCCGGCTGATAATAGTCATAATAGGACACAAAGTATTCTACCGCATTATTGGGGAAAAATTCCTTAAATTCCCCATAGAGCTGTCCTGCCAGTGTCTTATTATGCGCAATGATTAATGTCGGCTTATTCAGTGCTGCAATGACATTGGCCATGGTAAAAGTCTTACCGGAACCGGTGACACCAAGCAGCGTTTCAAACTGGTTGCCCTCCTTGAAGCCCTTCACAAGATCCGCTATTGCCTGGGGCTGATCCCCGGTAGGCTTATATTCAGATACTAATTCAAAATGATCCATGTGCTCTCCTATCGAACATACATTCTTGTTTTTCTTAGTATAACATAAAAAAGGAAAAAGTATAGTACCTTTTCCTTTTTTCTTTCACTTTATTTTTTTATGGTTTTTATTTCCAGAACTTTTTCTTTTTTCCGCCGTCTGTGTTACCCGGATCATTTGGATTCTCAACTTTTTTTGCCGCATTTAAGGTATCTCCGCATATGGCATCAAACTGCTTCAAAAGTTCTCTTGCTTCCGGCTTTAACTTATCGGGAACCTGCACCACAAGCGTTACATAATGATCGCCGCGCACATCTTTATTGCGTAGCGTAGGCACACCTTTTCCTTTCAGTCGTACCTTGGTGTCTGTCTGGGTACCGGGTTTTACATCATAAATGACCTTGCCATCCACCGTATCGATTACGATCTCACCGCCAAGTGCTGCCACTGCAAAGGACATGGGCACCGTGGAATAAATATCGTAATCCTGTCTCTGGAAAATCGGGTGACGGTCCACAATCACCTCTACCAGTACATCGCCGCGGGAGCCCCCATTTATACCGGGTTCGCCCAAACCGGGCAGTCTCTTGCACTGTCCGTTGTCAATGCCCGCCGGAATATCTACCGCATAGCGCTTTCTCATGGACACAAATCCGGAACCGTGGCAGTCCACGCATTTTTCCCGGATGACCTTTCCGCTGCCTCCGCAGTCAGGACATGCCTGTACATTTCTCACTGTGCCAAAGAAGGACTGCTGCGTATATACCACCTGTCCTTTACCACCGCATTTACTGCACGTTTCGGGACTGGTACCGGGTTTTGCACCCGTTCCGTTACAGGTATTACACTTCTCTTTCACATTTAACTCGATTTCTTTCTCACAGCCAAAGACAGCCTCATCAAAAGTAATCCGAATACTGGTACGAAGATTTGCACCCTTCATGGGACCCGCACTTCTTCCGCCGCTGCTTCTTCTTCCGCCGAAGAAATCACCGAAAATATCACCGAAAATATCACTGAAGTCAGCACTGTTAAAGTCAAATCCGCCGGCACCGCCCGCACCGCCATCGAATGCCGCATGGCCGAACTGGTCATATTGACGCCGTTTTTCGGGATCACTAAGCACCGCATATGCTTCGGATGCCTCTTTGAATTTTGCCTCTGCTTCCTTATCTCCGGGATTCATATCCGGATGATATTTTTTTGCGAGGACACGATATGCTTTTTTAATAGCGGCATCATCAGCGTTTTTATCCACACCCAGCACTTCATAATAATCTCGTTTCTGTTCTGCCATATTCTTTCTCCATTCCGCTTACTTATTTTGAACAGGAATTGCCCATTCCTATACAGAGAGATAGAGGCACCAAGGCGGTGCCTCCTCTTTTACTGCATATCTGCAGACATTAATAGATTATACCTCACGGAAGTCTCCGTCAATCACATCATCTTCCGGAGCACTGTTTTGTGCCTGACCGGCACCCATATCAGGACCGGCTGCGCCCATGTCGGGACCTGCTGCGCCCTGTGCACCCTGCATGGATTCGTACATCTTTGTAAATACGCCCTGTGCACTGGTCATCATCTTTTCCTGTGCTGCTTTTAAGTCAGCCACATCGCTTTCTGACATTTCCTGATCCTTGGTTCTTTCAAGGATCGCCTTCACAGCATCAATTTCTTTCTGAACAGATTCTTTTTCACTGTCGCTTACCTTGTCACCCACATCCTTCAGGGCCTTCTCTGTCTGGAATACCATGGAGTCCGCATCGTTTCTGGCATCAATTGCTTCCTTACGTTTCTTATCCTGCGCCTCATACTCAGCAGCTTCCTTGACTGCCTTGTCAATATCTTCATCAGACATATTGGAGCCTGCGGTAATGGTAATATGCTGTTCCTTTCCGGTACCAAGATCCTTGGCAGATACATTTACGATACCGTTGGCATCAATATCAAAGGTAACTTCGATCTGAGGAATTCCTCTGGGAGCGGGAGCAATGCCGTCGAGTCTGAACTGTCCAAGTGTCTTATTGTCTTTTGCGAACTGTCTTTCACCCTGTAATACATGGATGTCTACTGCAGACTGGTTATCTGCTGCGGTAGAGAAAATCTGACTCTTCTTGGTAGGAATCGTGGTATTTCTCTCGATCAGTTTGGTTGCAACGCCACCCATAGTCTCAATGGAAAGAGAAAGCGGGGTAACATCCAGAAGAAGGATATCGCCGGCACCTGCATCACCTGCCAGCTTACCGCCCTGGATGGAAGCACCGATTGCAACACATTCATCAGGATTTAAGCTCTTGTTGGGTTCATGTCCGGTCAGCTGTCTTACCTTCTCCTGTACTGCAGGGATACGTGTAGAACCACCAACCAGAAGCACCTTGGAAAGATCAGATGCGGTAAGTCCTGCATCCTTCAATGCGTTCTGAACAGGAATTGCGGTTCTTTCTACCAGATCGTGTGTCAGTTCATCAAATTTGGCTCTGGTCAGGTTCATGTCAAAATGCTTCGGGCCGTCAGCGGTTGCTGTGATGAAAGGCAGATTAATATTGGTTGTGGTAGCGGAAGAAAGCTCTTTCTTTGCCTTTTCTGCTGCTTCCTTTAATCTCTGCATAGCCATCTTGTCACCGGACAGATCAACGCCTTCCTTTGCCTTGAACTCAGATAACATCCAGTCAATGATCTTATTATCAAAGTCATCACCACCAAGGTGTGTATCACCGTTGGTTGCCAGAACTTCAATGACACCGTCACCAATTTCGATGATAGATACATCGAAGGTACCGCCACCAAGGTCGTAAACCATGATTTTCTGTTCTTTTTCATTGTCAAGACCGTATGCCAGGGCAGCAGCAGTAGGCTCGTTGATAATACGCTTTACTTCAAGGCCTGCAATCTTACCTGCATCCTTGGTTGCCTGACGCTGTGCGTCGTTAAAGTATGCGGGAACGGTAATGACTGCTTCCGTAACCTTTTCGCCCAGATAGCTTTCTGCATCTGCTTTCAGTTTCTGCAGAATCATTGCGGAAATTTCCTGCGGAGAATACTGCTTTGAATCAATGGTTACTTTATA
>JBJFCA010000030.1:0-5783 GCA_051888725.1 Lachnospiraceae bacterium | reverse complement strand
ACATTTAGCGATTGTGAAATAATTAACCCACAATATCTTGTGTTTTTACGTTGACTTTCCCCAAGCGAAATGTTAGTATTAAAACATAGCGTTTGAAAGGGAGGGACTACGGTGTTACAAGTAATCAAAAGAGATGGTGAAAAAGTAGATTTCACGCTAACGAAGATCAGTGATGCGATCATGAAGGCATTTACGGCCACACAGATGCAGTACAGCAATGATATTGTGGATTTGCTTTCTCTTCGTGTATCAGCTGATTTTCAGGACAAGATTAAGGACGGAGCTGTCAGTGTGGAAGATATCCAGGACAGCGTGGAGAAGGTATTGGGTCAGGCAGGCTATGAGGAAGTAGCCAAGGCTTATATTTTGTACCGCAAGCAGCGGGAAAAAATGCGTACCATGAAATCCACAATCTTAGACTACAAGGATGTGGTCAACAGCTATGTAAAAGTGGAAGACTGGCGTGTAAAGGAAAATTCTACCGTAACCTATTCGGTTGGCGGTCTGATTTTAAGCAATTCCGGTGCAGTCACGGCGAACTACTGGCTTTCCGAGATTTATGACCAGGAAATTGCAGATGCACACCGCAATGCGGATATTCACATTCATGATCTGTCCATGCTGACAGGGTATTGTGCAGGCTGGTCCTTAAAGCAGTTAATCAAAGAAGGACTGGGCGGAATTACCGGTAAGATTACCTCTGCACCCGCAAAGCATTTATCCGTACTTTGCAACCAGATGGTAAACTTCCTGGGCATCATGCAGAACGAATGGGCAGGCGCACAGGCATTTTCTTCCTTTGATACCTATCTGGCACCTTTTGTGAAGGTGGACAACTTAAGCTATGCGGAAGTAAAGAAATGTATCGAGGCATTTATTTACGGTGTCAACACCCCCAGCCGTTGGGGTACCCAGGCACCCTTCTCCAATATTACCCTGGACTGGACAGTTCCCGATGACCTGGCTGAGCTGCCGGCAATCGTAGGCGGTAAGGAGATGGATTTTAAATACAAGGATTGCAAAAAGGAAATGGACATGGTCAATAAGGCATTTATTGAGACCATGATCGAAGGCGATTCCAACGGACGCGGATTCCAGTATCCGATTCCTACCTATTCCATTACCAGGGATTTTGACTGGTCTGACAATGAAAACAACAGACTGCTCTTTGAAATGACAGCAAAATACGGTACACCGTATTTTTCAAATTATATCAATTCCGATATGCAGCCTTCCGATGTACGAAGCATGTGCTGTCGTCTGCGTCTGGATCTGAGAGAATTAAGAAAGAAAACAGGCGGCTTCTTCGGTTCGGGAGAAAGCACCGGCAGTGTGGGGGTTGTAACGATTAACATGCCCCGTATCGCCTATCTTTCTTCCAACAAGAGTGAATTCTTTGCACGTCTGGACAGAATGATGGATATTGCAGCCCGTTCCTTAAAGATTAAGAGGGGTGTTATTACCAAGCTTTTGGAAGAAGGGCTGTATCCTTATACCAGAAGGTACCTGGGCACTTTTGATAATCATTTCTCCACCATTGGTCTTGTGGGAATGAATGAAGTGGGACTGAATGCCAACTGGCTGCGTGCGGACATGACGGACAAGCGTACCCAGGAGTTTACCAAAGAAGTATTAAATCACATGAGAAACCGTCTGTCAGACTATCAGGAGCAGTACGGGGATCTTTACAATCTGGAGGCAACACCTGCGGAAAGTACCGCATACCGACTGGCAAAGCACGACAAGAAGCGCTGGCCGGCAATTAAGACGGCAGGCAAGCCGGGAGATACGCCTTACTATACCAATTCCTCCCATCTGCCTGTGGATTATACCACCGATATCTTTGACGCACTGGACATTCAGGATGAGTTACAGACGCTCTATACATCCGGTACGGTATTCCACGCATTTTTAGGAGAGAAGCTTCCTGACTGGAAGGCAGCGGCTAATCTTGTCAAGACCATTGCAGAAAATTATAAGCTGCCCTATTATACCCTGTCACCGACTTACTCCATTTGTAAGGAGCATGGCTATCTGGCAGGAGAAGTGGCAGTATGTCCTCACTGCGGACAGCCCACGGAAGTTTACAGCCGTATCACCGGTTATTACAGACCGGTACAGAACTGGAATGACGGTAAACTTCAGGAATACGCAAACCGTAAAGAATATGATGTGGAGCATTCCGTATTAAAGCGTCCCGTAAACACTGTGGTGAAGCTTTCCAATTATGCGGAGGATGTAGAAGTATCCGTGGAAGAACCGAGGGATATCAAGTATCTGTTTACGACAAAGACCTGCCCGAACTGCAAGCTTGCCAAAGAATATTTAAAGAATGAGAAATATGTGGTAATCGACGCAGAAGAAAATATGGAACTGGTGCAGCGTTACGGCATCATGCAGGCACCTACACTCGTAGTGGTAAACGGTGATCATTTTAAGAAGTATGTAAATGCATCCAATATTAAAAAATATGCAGAAGAAGCGGCTATGATGGTATAGACCGCATCAAAAAAGGAGTTGTGCAAAAATATCAAGCACAGCTCCTTTTTTATGTCCTTCTTTATTCCAGTTCAAAGGCACCTGTGTAAAGCTGGTAATAGGTTCCTTTCTTTGCAAGCAACTGGTCATGGGTACCTTTCTCAATGACACGTCCGTGGTCAAGCACCATGATCACATCGGAGTTCATAACCGTGGAAAGCCTGTGGGCAATGACAAATACGGTTCTGCCCTCCATCAGTTTATCCATTCCGCGTTGTACGATGGCTTCCGTACGGGTATCTATGGAGGAAGTCGCTTCATCCAGGATCATGACGGGAGGATCTGCAACGGCGGCTCTTGCAATGGCAATCAGCTGACGCTGTCCCTGAGAAAGATTGGCACCGTTGTTGGTAAGCTCCGTATCGTAACCACCGGGAAGTCTCTGGATAAAATCATCTGCACCGGCTAACCTGGCAGCATTGCGGCATTCTTCATCTGTGGCGTCTAAGTTGCCGTAACGGATATTATCCATAACCGTTCCGGTAAACAGGTTGGTTTCCTGTAGTACAATGCCCAGGGAACGCCGTAAATCGGCTTTCTTTATCTTATTGATATTGATGCCGTCGTAACGGATCTTGCCGTCCGCAATGTCATAAAAACGGTTAATCAGGTTGGTGATGGTAGTTTTACCGGCACCGGTGGCACCTACAAATGCAACCTTCTGACCGGGTCTGGCATAGACGGATACGTTGTGCAGCACGGTCTTTCCTTCTTCGTAGGCAAAATCCACATCGTCAATCAGCACATCTCCCTGCAGGGGAGTCAGTGTAAGGCTGCCGTCCTTATGAGGATGCTTCCATGCCCATTGTCCGGTATGTTTGTCTGTCTCCGTGACGGTACCATCCGGAGCAATGTTGGCATTGACCAGCGTTACATAACCATCATCCGTTTCCGGTACTTCATCCATCAGGGCAAAGATACGTTCGGCACCTGCAATACCCATAACAATGGCATTGATCTGCTGGGAAAACTGGTTGATATTGCCGGTAAACTGTTTGGTCATATTTAAGAACGGGATAATAATGCTGATGCTGAATCCCAGTCCGGAAATACTGATGTTAGGAATATCAGACAGCAGGAAGAGACCGCCTGCTACTGCAATCAGTACATAAATAATGTTGCCGATATTCATGGTAATGGGACCTAAAATATTGGCATAGGCATTAGCCTTACAGCTGTCTTCGCAAAGCTCGTTGTTTAACTTTTCAAAATCAGCTTCACATTCCGCCTCGTGATTGAAGACCTTGATGACCTTCTGACCGTTCATCATTTCCTGAATAAAACCTTCCGTCTTACCGATGGATTTCTGCTGGCGGATAAAGAATCTGGCAGAACCGCCGCCGACCTTTTTGGTAATCACCATCATGATGACTACACCGGATAACAGCAGCAGGGTCATCCATACGCTGTAATAGAGCATGATAAAAAACACGCCGATGATAATGGAGATGGATCGGATCAGTGCAGGAAACGACTGGGAGATTAACTGCCGCAGGGTATCGATGTCATTGGTATAATAGCTCATGATATCCCCATGCTTGTTGGTGTCAAAATACCGGATGGGCAGATTCTGCATGCCGTTAAACATGGAAATGCGCAGTTTACTTAAATATCCCTGGGTAATATATGCCATGAGCTCTGAGTAAACCGTTACTGCAATGATGGAAAGTACATACATGGAAATCAGTATTGTAATGAGCGGTACGATCTCCTTCACGGCAGCGGTCCAGTTTTTGTCAGGCTGCCATACTTCGATGATAGCGATGATCTTCTGGATAAAGATATCCGGAACGGCTGCAGCTACTGCAGAAAACAGAATACAGAACACCGTTACCGGCAGTAAAACCGGATAGTAATGGAGCAGGGTTTTAAAAATACGTTTGAAGGTATGAGGATTGCTTTTTTTATCTGGTGCTTTCATGTTCATTCCCTCCATTCGTCTGTTGTTCATATACTTCCCGGTAAATATCACTGGTCTTTAACAGGGTATCATGAGTACCGGCGGCAGAGATCCTGCCATTATCCATTACAAGGATTAAGTCAGCAGCTTCCACGGAAGCCACCCGCTGGGCGATGATAATCTTGGTGGTATCCGGAATGTAATTATGAAATCCTGCTCTGATCAGGGCATCTGTCCTGGTATCCACGGCACTGGTAGAATCGTCCAGAATCAGAATCTTCGGTTTCTTTAACAGAGCCCTGGCAATACAGAGACGCTGCTTCTGTCCGCCGGACACATTGGTACCGCCCTGTTCGATATGGGTGTCATACTTATCAGGAAAGGTCTGGATAAACTCATCCGCCTGTGCAAGCCTGCAGGCTTCCATAATCTCTTCATCCGTAGCCGTTTCGTTGCCCCAGCGCAAGTTTTCCTTGATTGTGCCGGAAAAGAGCAGGTTCTTCTGCAGTACCATGGCTACGGCTCCTCGTAATGTGGGAATATCATAATCCCGTACATCCACACCGCCAACCAGGACACTGCCTTCCGTGGCATCATAAAGTCTGGGAATTAACTGTACCAGAGAAGATTTACCGGAACCGGTGCCGCCTATGATACCTACGGTCATGCCGGAAGCAATCGTAAGGTCAATGTTTTCCAAGGCATTTTTCTTTGCTTTTTCGGAATACTTAAAGTTCACATTCCGGAAGGTGACGGAACCGTCCGCTACCTTTGTGACAGGATGGGCGGGCTCTTTTAGAGTGGGCTCTTCCTTTAACACTTCGCAGATACGCTTGGCAGACTCTGCGGACATGGTAAGATTTACATAAATCATGGACAGCATCATCAGAGACATCAGAATCTGCATACCATAGGTGAGCATACCGGAGATCTGGCCAACATCCAGGGCTGCACCGCCGGTGGTAATGGCAAGCTTGGAACCCACCAATAACACGACTACCATATTAATATACATACAAATGTTCATAAGCGGCGTGTTCAGTGCGACGATACATTCCGCTTTGGTAAAGTCTTTCCGGATGTTTTCGGCTGCACTGCTGAATTTCTTCTTTTCGTATTCTTCTCTCGAAAATCCTTTCACCACTCGCATACCACGGACATTTTCCTCAATGGATTCGTTCAGACGGTCATATTTCTTAAAAACGCTGCGGAATGCGGGCATGGCCTTCTGCGTGATCATAAACAGCCCAAAGCCTAAGAGCGGAATTACGATGGTAAAGATGATGGCAAGTTTACCACCCATGACAAATGCCATGACAGTAGAGAAAATGAGCAGCATCGGGCT
>JBJFCA010000029.1:0-5863 GCA_051888725.1 Lachnospiraceae bacterium | reverse complement strand
AAATAAAAATACTGAGTTAGTCTTTTATATTTAAGAACAGGTACATCGTGTTACTGATTATGAGAGTGTTATAATGGAAATTATAACTTGGTTACGTTTACAGCCTGAGGACCTTTTTCTCCGTTTACAACTTCGAATTCAACAGCCTGGCCTTCTTCAAGAGACTTGAAGCCTTCCATGTTGAGTCCTGAGTAATGTACGAATACATCGTTGCCTGATTCATCAGAGATGAAACCATAACCTTTTTGGTTGTTAAACCACTTTACTGTACCTTTGTTCATCTTAAGATACCTCCAATAAAAATATGTTAATGCTTTTTTGCATTTAACATGTTTAGAATACCATATTCATTCGAAAAAGTAAATAGAAAGACCTGTTTTTTTGTACCGCAACATGTATAAAATTCCCATTTTATTTTGGATAAATATTACAAAAATGTTAAATTAACGTTGTTTGGGAAAAATATCTGTGTTAAAATAGATGAAGTTTACCGGAGGTGACTTTTTATGCGAAAAAAGAAGCACAAGAGAAAAGTAAGCCATATTCTGATTTATACTACGGATGGGGTGGATGCGGATACCAGACAGGTGCGGATACATCCCTGGGTACTTGCGGGACTGACCCTTATTGTATGCTGCGTTTTGGGGGCAGTAATCGGATACGCCGTTTATGAGGAACAGATCTGGATGCGGATCCGGGAACATAATACGGAACAGAGCGAGGCACTTTCTGCAGCGGAAGAAGAAAAGGAACTGCTTTCCGAAAAAATTGAAGAGCAGGATGCCAAGATAGAAATGCTGAGTCTGACCATACAGGATCAGGCACAGGAGATAGCAAGTCTGCAGCTTAAGATTGATGAACAGAGTGTGCCGTCGGATTTCCCCCTGACGGGGCCGGCATCCATGACAGAAATGACGGACGCAGATGCCGATGGGAATGCAACCGATGGGAATGCAACCGGAAATCCCATGGTGGAATTTACGGCATCGGAGGGCTCCATGGTGATTGCAGCCGCAAAAGGCGTCGTGACAGCAGTGGAGGAAGATGAAACATACGGAAACAGAATTACGGTAGATCACGGAAACGGTTATATTTCCATCTATCGGAATAAGGGAGAAAGCCAGGTAAAGGTCGGCGATGAGGTGGCAGGCGGCACCACGTTGTTCCTCATTACGGAGGATAACAGGCAGCTTGGTTATCAGATCAAAAAGGATGATGTGTTTATCAACCCGACGACCATTATTTCCATTAAGGGATAAAGCAGGCGGGAAAGGCAGCAAGGAGGAGTGTTTGCATGATGAAGCATACTGACAAAAAAATGACAACCATAATAGGTAAAAATTCCGTGGTAGGCGGGAACCTGACCGTGGAAGGCGCAGCAAGAGTGGACGGTATCGTGGAAGGCAGTGCCAAAGTAACAGGTATTCTGATCATCGGATCCTGTGGTAAAATCCAGGGAGACGTGGAAGCACATTCCGTTGTGATCGGCGGAGAAGTAAACGGAGATGTGACGGTGCAGGAAAAGACAGAACTGACATCCACGGCACGCGTGATCGGGGATATTCATACCTCGGTGATCGTGATAGATGAGAAGGCAACTTTCCAGGGAAAATGCGATATGAATATCGCAACCGGAAAGTCTAAAAAACGCACCGTGAAAGAAAGAAAAGTAAAAAAATCCGCAAAGGATGCATTAAAAGAAGCATTAAAAGAAGTATCAGAGGAAAACGAGACGGAAGTCAATACAGACACAGATATGGAATCGCATGCAGAAAAAGAAAATGCCCGGGAAGATACTCACCAGGCATAAATTACTCTTTTTTCATACGCTCAAATACCATTTCATAACCGTCATTTCCATAATTTAAGGAACGGTTGACGCGGCTGATGGTGGCAGTGGAGGCACCGGTCTTTTCGGCAATCTCCAGATATGTCTTATGATCCTTCAGCATGGCGGCTACTTCAAAACGCTGGGACAGGGAGAGAATTTCGTTTACAGTACAGAGATCTTCAAAGAAACTGTAGCATTCCTCTCTGTCTTTTAAACATAATACAGCATCAAATAAAAAGTCGACAGCTTCCGTTTTGATTTTTTTATTCATACGATGACCTCTTTTCACATTGTTATGGACCGCTTTTACACAGTAGCACTTTAAAACTTTTATCACCTGCATTTTAACATACTAAAGTTGTAAAGTAAAGAGGAAACGGATTTCGATAGAAAAAACTTGTCATGTGGTTTTGGATACTATATAATAGAAAGGAAGAAGCTGTTTGGAACGGAGTGAAGTACGGATGGACACGGATGAGATATTGAACGGTTTGTTGGATTCTCTGTCCAATTTGACCTATATCAAAGAACAGGATATTCCCAATATAGATTTATACATGGATCAGGTTACCACATTCATGGATAAAAGGCTTCGGGGCACAACGCGCAATCCCGGAGATGATAAGATCCTGACGAAGACGATGATTAACAATTATGCCAAGAATAATCTGTTGCCGTCTCCGGAAAAGAAGAAATACAGTAAGGAGCATATGCTTCTTTTGATTTTTATTTATTATTTTAAGAATATTCTTTCCATCAATGATATTCAGACGCTGTTTAAGCCGATCACGGAAGAGTACTTCCATAACGAGGGAGACTATAATCTGCGGGATATTTACACGGAAGTCTTTGAGATGGAGAAAGAGGGTATCCCTGCACTGAAAGAGGACGTGATCAAGAAATTCCGTTATGCGGAAACTACTTTTGAGAACGCACCCGAGAAGGACCGTGATTTCTTACGAAAGTTTGCGTTTATCTGCCTGCTGAGTTTAGATGTTTTTGCGAAGAAGATGTTAATCGAATCCATGATCGATGAAATGCGTGCCAAGGAGACAAAAACAGGAAAGAACAAAGAGGAAGCGAAAGCCGGTAAGTCAAAGGAAGAAGCAAAGGCGGGCAAAACAAAAGAGGAAAGCAGCGAGAATAAAAACTAAAAAGGAAGAGTCCGCTTTTACACGGACTCTTTTTTACTTTGCGTTTTCGGCAAATTCCGTGGTGACAAGGTCTTCGTAGGGAACTTTATCCGTAAGAACCTTGGATTCCTGCAGGATATTCTCTAAGAGAAGGAAGGATTCTTCCGTGAAGACAAGATCCTTTTTCCAGGTATCCTGGTCGTAATACCTTTTGACAATGGTAATGAGAGTGTCCATGTCGGTTTCGGGAAACTGAGGGCTGATGACTTTGGCAATCTCCTCGGGACTGTGTGAGGCTACATAATCCATACCTTTCTTAAGCGCATTGGTAAAGGATTGTACGGTTTCTGGATGCTCCTTTAAATAGCTTTTTCTGGCGCTAAAGGCTGTATAGGGTACATAACCGGAAGCTTCGCCCAGGGATGCCACCACATAGCCGTCTCCCTTTTTCTCCAAAGCCGTGGCGTGGGGTTCAAATTCAATGGTAAAATCTCCCTGTCCGCCTGAGAAGGCAGCGGCTGTAGAGCCAAAGTCTATGCTCTGGTCAATGTTCAGATCCTGCGTGGGGTCCATGTTATTTTTTAGCAGAATATACTCAAAAACCATCTCCGGCATACCGCCCGGTCTGCCTCCTAAGACATTTTTGCCGATCAGCATATCGAAACTGAAATTGTCTATGGGAGTACGGGATACCACAAAGTTACCGGCTCTCTGGGTCAGCTGTGCAAAGTTTACGGCATAGTCTTCGTTACCGCCCACATAAGTGTATATGGTACTTTCGCTTCCCATGAAGCCAATGTCGGCTTCGCCCGTCAGGAGTGCTGTCATGGTTTTATCGGCACCAAATCCGGTGATGAGCGTCAGGTCGATTCCTTCCTCTTCAAAATAGCCGTTTTCGATGGCTACATACATAGGTGCATAAAAGATACTGTGCGCTACTTCATTCAGTGTTACTTTGGTAAGTGACGCATCTGCTTTCCCCTTTTTTCCCGGTCCTGCACATGCCGGCAGCAGGGTAAGCAGGCACAGCACGGCAAGGGACAGGCAGGCAAGACTGATGAATTTCTTTTTCATAAAATCCTCCACGATTTTTGTGATGTTATACTATACGAAGGGAATGACAAAAACGTGCGGGATGTGTTATAGTAAATAATAAACATGTATGAGGTAGACAATATGTTTCAGAAAAAGGTTTTTGTTGGAAAATGGATGACGATGGCAATCCTGGCGGTTTTGTTAAGCTTAAGCATACTCCGTGTATCTGCCGCTCATGATGTCTCCGGTAGTGATATACGGGAAGAATACACCAATGTATCAGATGGGGATGCACCGGGCAAAGATGTATCAGATGGAGATGTATCAGACGGCGATGTTTCAGACGGGAATGACAGTGATGTCTCCGGCAATGATGCAGAAGTACTTCCGGCAGATGTCCCGGCAAGGGAAAGCAGCGCATTTATTTATTATGTTCCCGGGCTGGGCGCAGAGAATTTTTCAGACTGGTACAGTCTGACGGAGGCCTTCGCCAAATACGGAAACAAGTCGAAACAGTATACCATTACGGTTATGGAGGATGTGCATATAGAATCCTTCCGGATTCCCACAAATGCAGCGAAGATTACGATAATGGGATACGGGGAAACCGTACCGGTGGTAAGTGTGGACAATACGGTTGTAAATCCGTCCGTTTCCGTAGAGTTTAAAAACATACAGCTGTCATTTTTAAGTAGCGTACAGGTAAAGCCGGCGTCCGGTAAAAACTGGACTGCGGCGGATAATGCCACAATGCTTTTTACGCAGGATTCCTCCGTGGACAGGCTCTACGGAAACTGGAAGTTTGCACTTGCCGGGGACGATATGGGGGTTCCGCTTGTTACGGTCAAAAATATGGACGGAAAGGCTTCCATACAATTAAGCCTGGTAAATTCCCAAAGCGGAAAAACGATGATGCTTCCGGCATCTACAACGGTATTACTGATGGACAGGGATTTCAGCAGCCAGATCGTTCTTGCACAGGATGACCGCTACAACGGATACGGCCTTCTTCGCGTGGGAAAACAGATGCAGATCTGCACAGGCACCATGTGTGTTTCCAAACAGGACTCCCAGGTGTATTTTTCTTCCTTTGAGCAGGCAGTTGCCTATATTAATAAGAATATTAAGGCAACAGATAACGCCGGACTGTATTTTCTTATGAGTGTGGAAGAGGATTTAAAAACGCTCGTTTTTCCGAAGGTTCCCATTACTGTTTATGGAAATGGACAAAGACTGTTGTTTAACGGGACTGCCGTATCTGCTCCTTCCGATACGGTCATTCAGGGACTGACGGTCATGACCCGGGTGAAGGGCGGATATACATTTTCCGCAAGTGGCAATCTGACATTAACGGACTGGAACACGTTGTCACTTCCGAAAGAATGCTATGGTATAAAAGCCTTAAAGGGAAATGGTGCGAAAACACTGACTTTTGAAGGCAATAAGATCGACTTTTCCATTACAGGCTTTAAGACTGTGGAACTCGGAAAGGACGTAACGATTACGGTTCCCCTTACTGTAAAACAACTGACTGTCAGAGAACGCTGCCGCCTGATTGTACAGAAAAATCTGAAAGCAGAGGAATTTTACCTTAAGGGAAAGACGACGTTAGAGATCAAAAGCCCTGCCACACTTACGGTAAAAAACTTCCACTCAGAATCCACACAGAATTCTCTGGTGTATTATGAACAGGAAAATGGCGGGCAAAACAGCTTTGTGCCGGTGAATATTACCGGTAAACTGTCTGGAGAAGAAAACAGCCTGTGGCTTTCCGTTTTTCAGCCCGATGACATGGGTAAAAGACCTTTTCTTGCAGGAGAAACCCTCTTAAAAGGAAAAAATATAGACAAATCGGTGATTGCCA
>JBJFCA010000028.1:0-5914 GCA_051888725.1 Lachnospiraceae bacterium | reverse complement strand
GTTCACCACCGATATTATGGTGGGTTTTCCCGGAGAGACCGAGGAGGAATTTGCCCAAACGGAGGCTTTTTTACGGGAAGCAAAGCTTTATGAGATGCACATTTTTAAATACTCCAGACGTAAGGGTACCCGGGCAGCCACAATGCCGGGTCAGGTAGCCGGTCCGGAACAGAGCAGAAGAAGTGCGAAGCTTCTTTTACTGGAAAAGGAATGTTCCCACAGATACCGGGAGTATTACATAGACAGGACACTTCCGGTTTTGTTTGAAGAGGAAAAGGAAATAAACGGCATCCGCTACCAGATCGGGCACAGCAGGGAATATGTAAAGGTAGCCAGAAAAACAGAACACTGCCTGACCGGCCAGATCGTTACCGGAAGAATTACGGGTTTTCTGCAGGAAGATATTTTACTCATGGAGTAAATTTGATCCGGAAGCAAATTTTACCCGTGAGCAGGTTGAATTTTTCAGACATTTGGTTTAATATAAGTAATAAGTTATCATTGGGGCAAGTGTCCGGCAGGATACAGATAAAATGAAAAAAGAAACAGAAAGATAGAAAATCCGGTGAAAGTGAGGTAAGAAGTATGCAGGAACAGGATTTGGGAAATACACAATTTTTTAACGTAGAATCAGAACTGGAAACCGGTGTAAAGGTTGTTCTGTACACTGTGTATGAGGCGCTGGTAGAAAAAGGATACAATCCCGTTAATCAGATCGTAGGGTATATTATGAGCGGAGATCCGACTTATATCACCTGCCATAAGAATGCGAGAAGCATGATTATGAAAGTGGAGCGCGATGAGCTTGTGGAAGAGCTTCTGGCGGATTACATTCACAATAACCGCTGGGAATAAGGAGTAGCACATGCGTATTATGGGACTGGACTTCGGTTCTAAGACTGTCGGTGTGGCAATCAGCGATCCGCTGCTTGTGACGGCACAGGGGATTGAGATTATCAGGCGCAAGGAGGAGAACAAGCTGCGCCAGACACTGGCACGCATTGAGGAACTGATTGTAGAGTACGGCGTGGAAGAGATTGTATTGGGTTACCCCAAGAATATGAATAACACAGAGGGAGTCAGGGTAGAACTCACAAAGGAATTTCAGGACAAACTGGAAAGAAGGACCGGACTTCCTGTTTATTTATGGGATGAAAGGCTGACCACCGTGGCAGCGGACAAAGCCATGATGGAAGCAGGCATCCGCAGAGAAGACAGAAAAGAACATGTGGACAGGATAGCTGCATGCTTTATTTTGCAGGGATATCTGGATAAAAGAGCGTCCGGTCAGTAAGGAGAATTGTGTGGAAAAAATAACATTCACTCCGGATGGAGCAGATGGTGAAGCAGTAGATTTTTACGTATTGGAACAGACCAGAATCGGTGGTGTTAACTATATTCTGGTTACGGAAGAAGAGGAAGGGGACGGAGAAGCCCTGATCTTAAAGGATCTCTCTGAAGACGGAGAAGCAGAGAGTATCTATGCCATTGTGGAGGACGAGAAAGAACTTGCCGCCATTGCGGAAGTATTCTCCGACATGATGGATGACATTACATTAGAGTAAAAGTTCCGACGGAACTTTGGATAGAAAACTTAGGAGACAGTGATCCTGATGGGATGATTTGCTTCAGTATTTTCATGAGGTATCGGGCATCATTCATGAAAAACGAAAACAGCAGCATATCCGTAAGCGTCACCGTCTGCCTTAGCATGGAGGTAATTTGATTGAAGAAAAAAGAGAATATAGCGGCTTCCAGACTGAAGATTATACCTTTAGGCGGTCTGGAGCAGATTGGTATGAACATTACTGCCTTTGAATACGAAGACAGTATCGTTGTGGTGGACTGCGGTCTGTCCTTTCCGGAGGATGACATGTTGGGTATCGATCTTGTGATTCCGGATACCACTTATCTGGAAAACAATCTGGACAAGGTAAAGGGTTTTGTCATCACGCACGGACACGAGGATCACATCGGTGCGCTTCCTTATGTGCTGCGCAAGGTGTGTGTACCCATCTATGCCACCAAACTGACAATGGGTATTATTGAAAATAAACTAAAAGAGCATAATCTGGAAAAAACCACCAAGAGAAAGGTTGTAAAATTCGGACAGTCCATTAACTTAGGACAGTTTCGGATAGAGTTTATCAAGACGAACCACAGTATTGTGGATGCGGCAGCGCTTGCCATTTATTCACCTGCGGGTGTTGTTGTGCATACAGGTGACTTTAAGGTGGACTATACCCCTGTCTTTGGGGACGCCATAGATCTGCAGCGTTTTGCGGAAATCGGCAAAAAAGGCGTACTGGCGCTGATGTGTGATTCCACCAATGCGGAGCGTCCCGGCTTTACTCCTTCTGAGAAAACAGTGGGCAGAACATTTGACACATTGTTTGCCGATCATAAAAATACCCGTATTTTCGTGGCAACTTTTGCGTCCAATGTGGACAGAGTGCAGCAGATTATCAACACGGCGTATAAATTTGGCAGGAAGGTAGTCGTGGAAGGCAGGAGCATGGTGAGCATTATTGACACCGCCTCCAAGCTTGGCTACTTAAATATACCGGATAAAACCCTGATCGATGTGGATCAGTTAAAGAATTATCCCGACGAACAGCAGGTTATCATCACAACGGGAAGCCAGGGTGAAAGCATGGCGGCACTGTCCCGCATGGCTTCCAACATGCATAAAAAAATCACCATCGGAGCGGGGGATACGGTTATTTTTTCCTCCAATCCCATTCCGGGCAATGAAAAAGCCGTGACAAAAGTCATCAATGAGCTTTTCCGTAAGGGCGCAGATGTTATTTTCCAGGATACGCATGTATCCGGACATGCCTGCCAGGAAGAAATCAAACTGATTTATACCCTGGTCAAGCCCAAATATGCCATTCCTGTACACGGAGAATACAAGCACTTAAGGGCACAGGCTAAAATTGCCGAAAATCTGGGCATTCCCAAGGAGGATATTTTTATTCTTTCTTCCGGTGATGTACTGGAACTGTCCGAAGAAAAGGCACAGGTAACCGGCAAGGTTCCCGTAGGATCTATTCTGGTAGATGGTCTTGGCGTAGGCGATGTGGGAAATATTGTGCTTCGTGACAGACAGCATCTGGCAGAGGACGGTATTCTCATCGTGGTGATGGCCCTTGACCGAAACGGCGGATTCTTAGTATCCGGTCCGGATATTGTATCCAGGGGATTTGTATATGTAAGAGAGTCCGATGAACTCATGGACGAAGCCCGACAGATTGTGGAAGACACCATGGAAGAACTGCTGGACAGGGGAGTAACCGACTGGGGCAAGTTAAAGACAGCGACAAAGGAAGCCTTGTCTGACTATGTATGGAAAAAGACGAAGAGAAGTCCCATGATTCTGCCTATTATTATGGAAGTGTAGAATCGGAAAGGAAAAAACGTGACAAATCTGGACGAAGCGGTGGAGCATTTGCTCACTGTCATAAAAGAAACGGACGAATATCAGGAATATTGTATTCAGCGGGAAAAAGTCAGTAAATTTCCGGAACTGAAAGCACAGGTGGACGATTTCAGACGCCGTAATTTTCAGCTTCAGAATTCTACGGACAGCAATGATCTGTTTGACAGAATCGAGGCTTTCCAGCAGGAAAAGGAAGATCTCATCGAGGATCCCCTGATCAATGATTTCCTGACAGCAGAGCTCAATTTCTGCAGGATGATGCAGGATGTCAACCTGCGTATTACGGACGGACTGGATTTCACATAACAGGGGAGGTAATACCCATGAGTACCAGACAAATGGTAACTGCAGTGATCAGCACGATCTTAAAAGTGGCGGTCGCGGTGGCAGCGGTAGTGATTATTTATAAAGGTGCAGTGATTGCCTATGATTACGGGTATCGTGTTTTTAAGGAAGAACCTGTGTCAGAGGCGCCCGGTATCGATATAAACGTGGAGATAACGGCAGGCAAGGGCACCATGCAGATTGGAGAAATCTTAGAGAGTAAGGGTCTTATCCGCGATGCAAAGTTATTCTATATTCAGAATCTTTTATCGCACTATAAGGATAAACTGAAACCCGGTGCCTATGTGCTGAATACTTCCATGACAATGGAAGAAATGATGGAGATTATGTCTGCAGAACCGGAAGAGACAGAACCGGAAGAAACGGAACCGGAAGAAACAACAGAGGATACCGGAAATACCGGAACGGAAGATGCCGGAGAATAAAGTATGATAAATGATGAAAGAATGGTTGCCTTTATTAACTCGTTTGATAAAGGCAATACGACGTTTTTGAACCAGATTGAAAAAGAGGCCAGAGCGGATGAGGTGCCCATTATCCGGACTGAGACGCAGAGCCTCCTGCGGTTTTTGATGGCAGCCCACAGACCTGTGAAGATTCTGGAGGTGGGAACGGCGGTGGGATTTTCCGCACTGCTGATGCTGCAGTATGCACCGGAGGGCTCCCACATCACCACGATTGAAAAGTATGAAAAGAGGATCCCGGTTGCAAAGGAAAACTTTAAGCGGGCCGGCAGGGAAGAACAGGTTACTTTTTTGTGCGGGGATGCCACGGATATTCTGAAAGGGCTTACCGGCGAATACGACTTTATTTTTATGGATGCGGCGAAAGCGCAGTACATCCATTTTTTGCCTGAGGTGGTAAGACTTTTGAAAGAAGGAGGACTCCTTTTATCTGATAATGTCTTACAGGACGGGGATGTACTGGAATCCCGGTTTGCCGTAACAAGAAGAAACCGCACCATTCATGCCAGGATGCGGGAATATCTCTTTGCACTGACCCATCACGAAGCATTGGAAACGGTGATACTGCCGGTGGGAGACGGCGTTTCCCTGAGTACCAAAATAAGGAGTTCGCATGAAAAATATGAAAAAGAAGCCTGAATTACTGATTCCGGCGAGCAGCCTGGAGGTATTGAAAACAGCTGTTTATTATGGGGCGGATGCTGTTTATATCGGCGGAGAAGCATTCGGCTTAAGAGCCAAGGCTAAGAACTTTTCCATGGAAGAGATGGCAGAGGGAATTGCCTATGCCCATGCGCACGGGGTTAAGGTCTACGTGACAGCCAATATTCTGGCCCACAACGAAGATTTGGACGGAGCCGTAAGCTACTTTGAAGAACTGAAAAACTTAAAACCGGATGCACCGGATGCCCTGATCATTTCCGACCCCGGCATGTATATGATTGCAAAGGAAGTGTGCCCTGAGATCGAAAGACATATTTCCACACAGGCCAACAATACCAACTATATGACATACCGTTTCTGGTGGGAACAGGGCGCAAAGCGTGTGGTGTCTGCCAGAGAACTGTCTCTCAGGGAGATTAAAAAGATCAGGGAAAATATTCCGGAAGAAATGGAAATCGAAAGCTTTGTGCACGGTGCCATGTGCATTTCCTATTCCGGCAGGTGTCTGCTCAGCAATTATTTTACGGGCAGGGATGCCAATAAGGGAGCCTGTACCCATCCCTGCCGCTGGAAATATGCGGTGATGGAGGAAACCAGACCCGGAGAGTATCTGCCGGTGTATGAAAATGAGAGAGGAACATTTATTTTTAATTCCAAAGATCTTTGCATGATCGGACATATCCCGGAGATGGTGGATGCGGGGATTGACAGCTTAAAGATCGAAGGGCGTATGAAAACGGCTCTGTATGTGGCTACCGTGGCGCGTACTTACAGAAAGGCCATAGATGACTATTTTGAGAGCGAAGAGCTTTACCGCAGCCGCATGCCATGGTATCAGGAAGAGATTGCAAAGTGTACGTACAGACAGTTTACCACCGGATTTTATTTTGGTAAGCCGGATGCGGATACCCAGATTTATGACAGTAACACTTATGTGAATGAATATATTTATCTGGGGATGGTGGAAGAGCTTAAGGAGAAGGAAGGGCTTGTGAGAATCACC
>JBJFCA010000027.1:0-26866 GCA_051888725.1 Lachnospiraceae bacterium | reverse complement strand
TTGCCAATGTGGTAGACTATTGTACAGATATGGTAGCACAGCATACTTTTACACTGGCGCTCGCACTGACGGAAAAGCTGGCGCATTATGATGATTATGTAAAATCCGGAGCCTATGCTGCACAGGACCGTTTTTCCAACTTTGACATTCCGATTACCGAGCTGGCAGGGAAAACCTGGGGTATCGTGGGCATGGGACATATCGGCAGAAAAGTGGCAAAGATTGCAACTGCGTTCGGATGCCGCGTGATTTTCCATTCCGTAACAGGTAAAAGCACTGTGACCGAGTACGAACAGGTGGACAAGGATACCCTGCTTCGGGAAAGCGATTTCCTCTCCCTGCATTGTCCGCTAAGTGATCTGACTCGTGATTTTATCGACAGGGAAGCATTGCGGAAAATGAAAAAGAGTGCCGTGCTTGTCAATGTGGCAAGAGGCCCCGTGGTAAACAATACGGATCTGTATGAGGCGCTCATGGACGGTGAGATCATGGCAGCAGGTCTGGATGTTCTGGAAAAGGAGCCCCTGCAGCTTTCCAATCCGCTAAGTAAGATTAAGGACAGTAATCAGCTGATTATTACGCCGCATCTGGCATGGGCCAGTGTGGAGGCGCTGAAACGCTGTGTCAGGGAAGCTTACCTGAATGCGAAGGCATTTCTGGATGGAGAAGAACGCAATATTGTAAATCCGTAACAGCGTGAAAATGCCGGGAACGGGTGAAATGGAAAGGATAGAAAAATGATAGAAAAATGCAGACAGCTTTTGATAAAATACCGGGAGATTATTGTATATCTGATCGTGGGAGTGCTTACCACCATCGTATCCTGGATGGTGTGCTTCCTGTTTAAGTTTATACTGGATCCTACCGTATCCTGGCAGAACTTCCTGCTGAATACGTCGGGATGGCTTGCCGGTGTTCTGTTTTCTTATCCCCTGAACCGGAAACTGGTGTTTAAAAGCACCAATCCCAAGATCATACAGGAATTTTTGAAATTTGCAGGTTCCACGGTTACCACCTGGCTTCTGGATATTGTCGTGATGGAGGTAACCGTCAATGTCCTGCATATGGATTACTGGATCGCCAAGATCTTTATTTCATCCGTACTGGTGACGGTCATCAATTACGTGATCCGTAAATTAGTTATTTTTTCCAAACCCAAATAAACCTTTCTTCTCATAGGGTTCGGATGTGACAGAGAGGAGCTGATAGCCGGTTTCTTCAATGACCGCTTTCAGCTTTTCTTCGTTTAATGCATCTTCGCTGATAATCTCGGTTTCCTTCTTCGCATGGGAAGAATTAACCTTCTTTACCTTAAAATCCCGTCGAATAGCCTCGTTTACATGGGATTCACACATCCCGCACATCATACCGTCAATTTTTAGTGTTGTTTTTACCATACTGATTTTTTCCTTTCTATGTTTTTATGTTTGGATACGGATGTTTCTTTTATTGATTCAGCTTGCAGAAATTCAGGCGCAGTGCGTTGGAGACCACACAGAAGCTTGACAGACTCATGGCTGCTGCGCCGAACATGGGATTTAAAGTCAGGCCGAAACACACGAAAACGCCGGCAGCAAGCGGAATGCCGATTGTATTGTAGAGGAATGCCCAGAACAGGTTCTCGTGGATATTGCGCAGGGTGGCACGGCTTAGCCGGATGGCTGCAGATACATCGGAAAGCGTATTCTTCATCAGGACAATATCAGCGGCATCCACGGCCACATCCGTACCGGCACCGATGGCAATGCCGATATCTGCTGAAGTAAGCGCAGGTGCATCATTGATTCCGTCACCGACCATGGCGGTTTTGCCCTTTGCCTTCAGGGATCTGATTACGGCTTCCTTGCCGTCAGGCAGCACGCCCGCAATCACCTCGTCCACACCTGCCTGTGCACCGATGGCCCGGGCACTTTTTTCGTTATCCCCGGTGAGCATGACCACATGGATGCCCATGCTTTTAAGCGTCTTTATGGCGGACGGACTGTCTTCCCGGATGGTATCGGCTACGGCGATAAATCCTAAGAAGCGGTCGCCTTTTAAAAAGGCAAGGGGGGTTTTCCCCGATTCTGCCAGTGCTTCGGCAGCCTTCCGGTCAGCCTCCGGAATACAGGTCTTAGTTTCCAGAAAAGCAAAGCTGCCGCCGATTAACTTTTCTCCCTGCAGAATGCCGGAGAGGCCGTTACCGGGCAGTGCGGTAAAATCCGAAGCTTCACAGGCATGTAAGGAATGCTCCTCTCCACAGGCGCAGATGGCCCGGGCAAGAGGATGTTCGCTTTTTACTTCCAGTGAATAGGCAGTTTCAAGGAGTTCATTTTCGGTAACACCTTTTGCAGGACAGATATCTGTAACTCTCGGTTCTCCCCTGGTAATAGTACCGGTTTTGTCAAGCGCCACGATTTTTATCTTGCCGGTCTCCTCCAGGGAGGCGGCAGTTTTAAACAAAATCCCGTTTCGTGCGCCTAATCCGCTGCCCACCATAATGGCAACCGGTGTAGCAAGTCCCAGTGCACAGGGACAGCTGATTACCAGTACGGAAACAGCCCTGGCCAGTGCGTAAGGAAAGGTCTGTCCGACCAGCAGCCAGACGATGAGGGTAATCAGGGAAATCATCATGACAATGGGAACAAATACTCCCGATACCCGGTCAGCAACCTTGGCAATGGGAGCTTTACCGGCGGACGCTTCCCTGACCATACGGATGATTCTGGAAAGCGTGGTATCCTCGCCAATCCGCGTGGCTTCGCATTTTAAGAAGCCGGCCTGGTTAATGGTAGCAGCAGATACCGGATCTCCCACTGTTTTGTCTGCCGGGATGCTTTCACCGGTCAGGGCGGCTTCATTCACGGCACCGCTTCCCTCCAGCACTATGCCGTCTGCAGGAATGTATTCACCGGGGCGCACTACAAAAACGTCACCGGTTTTCACCTGCGATGCAGGCACGGTGATTTCCTTTCCATCCTGCAAAAGAACGGCGGTTTTGGGAGTCAGCTGCATCAGACTTTTTAATGCGGAAGTGGTCTTTCCCTTAGAATGGGCCTCCAGCATTTTACCCAGCGTAATCAGTGTGAGAATCATGGCGGCAGATTCGAAATAAAACTCATCCATCAGCACCATGATACGTTCCGTGTCCTGTTTTACATATGCGTCTGACATCATAAACAGGACAGCCACGCTAAAGAGAAAGGAAGCGGAGGATCCCAGCGCCACAAGTGTGTCCATATTGGGAGCTTTGTGCAAAAGTCCCTGAAAACCGTTTATAAAAAAACGCTGGTTGATTACCATAATAACAGCAGATAAAAGCAGCTGGATCAGGCCCATGGCCATGTGGTTATCCTGAAGGAAAGACGGCAGCGGCCAGCCCCACATCATGTGCCCCATGGAAAAATACATGAGGATCAGCAAAAGAAATAATGAAATCAGGAACCGTTTTTTGAGTGCCGGTGTTTCCGTATCGGCAAGCTCTTCCTCCTGCCTTGTTACCGTTGTCTTTTTGCTCTCCAAAGAGGCTTTATACCCGGCTTTTTTTACAGCTGCCATGATTGTATTTGGATCCGCAGTCCCTTCCACAGCCATGGAATTGGTTAGCAGGCTCACACTTAAGGAGGTGACGCCTTCCACTTTGGAAACCGCTTTTTCCACTCTGGCGCTGCAGGCGGCACAGTGCATACCTGTAACATGATATTGCTCCATATATAGGTTCATCCTTTCCTGTAATATCGGTTAAAGGGGTATTTATCGCATGAGCTTCTGCAGCGTCGTGACCAGTTCGTCGATGACCTCATCCTTTCCGTCCCGGATGTCACGTGCCACACAGGTGTGAATGTGGTCGGAAAGGAGTTCTTTGTTAAAGGCATTGATGGCGGCACCGGCCGCAGCAGACTGTATCAGAATATCATTGCAGTAGGCATCCTCCTCTATCATGGACTGGATGCCGCGAATCTGCCCTTCGATTCTTTTCAGACGGTTTAAGAGCTTCTTTTTCTGCTCATCCGTTCGTAAGGTGTTTTTATTGCTGCAACAACAGTTTGCTTTATTCTCACTCATAATATACCTCGCTTTATCCGAAAATACCCCCACGGGGTATTTTAAAAATATACTTCGGATAGAAATTTGTCAAACTTTTTTGACTGATTGCGGGGTACTTTTTGAAAAAAGATTGGAAGATGGAAATGATTATGTTATAATATTCATCTAAGAGTTATTGGGAGGAAGGTGTACATGTTTCCATATTTTTTCCCGGATAAGCTTCCGGTAATTGCATTTGCAGGCATTCTTTTCACATTTGCAGCCACCTGTATTTTTATCAGTAAATTTGCAAATGATCTGCCAAAGGACCAGGGCAGGGATTTCGCAGTGGAGGGTAAAAAATCCGCAGGTAAACCGAGGGGAGCGGGAATCATCTTTGTACTGGTCTTTGCAGTATGCACACTGCTTTTCTCCGGTCTGAGCGTGGAACTGTGCATTTATCTGATGCTTGTAGTGATTGAGATGCTTACGGGTTTCTTTGATGATACCGCAGAAAAGCCGTGGGGTGAATGGAAAAAGGGAATTCTGGATCTGCTGGTGGCAGTGGCGGTTGCGCTTACTTACCTGTATTATAACGGCAGTACGATTACCTTTTTTGGATCGTCATTTACCATGCCGCCCGTGCTTTTTGTATGCTGTGCCGTTATCCTTGTCTGGGTATCCATCAATGTGACCAACTGTGCTGACGGAGTGGACGGATTATCCGGTACTCTTACGATTATCACGCTAACGACAATTTATCTCATCGGTAAGATGGAAAACAAAAGCACGGACATGTCTTTTCCCATTTTACTGTTTACCGCCTGTATTCTGGGGTATCTTTGGTATAACGCAACGCCCAGCAGACTGCTGATGGGGGATGCGGGGTCCAGAGCCATGGGTATTTTTATCAGTATTGCAATTTTAAAGACGGGAAGCCCGTTTTTGTATATACCGGCAGCCATGGTGCTGATTGCGGATGGCGGACTGGGACTGATTAAGGTTTCCCTGATTCGGATTTTTAAGATCCGTATCCTGAAAAACACACTGACACCGCTTCATGATCATGTGCGTAAAAAGAAGGGATGGTCCAATACACAGACGGTATTCAGATTTGCTATTATACAGATTGTGGTTTCTGCAGCAACAATATACGGGTTACAGCTTGTTTTAGGATAAAGAGGACAGATTATGGGGAAGTATTCAGAGGGTAAGGATTATAAGGTAATTGCATTCGCGGTGGCTTTGTTTTTCAATGATGAGCGGCTTGATATTATCCGTGCCATTGCCAAGGAATGCAGGAAGCATAACTGTAAAACAATATTTTACTCCACATTGACGGATTTCTACTATCATGACCTGACAGATGCGGGAGAACAGAGAATTTTTGATGCTATTGAGGTGGATAAGCTGGATGCCATCGTAATCATGGCAGAGTCTTTTAAGGAGGATGTGGAGTATCTTAAAATGATCGGACGGGCAAAAGAAGCCGGTGTACCGGTCATCAGCGTGGACAAGGCATTAGAGGGCTGTATCAATATTCGTTTTGATTACAAGGGTGTATTTCGCCGGATTGTAACTCATATGATTGAGGATCATGGGTACAAAAAGGTTAATTTTATTGCCGGGATAAAGGACAATGAGTTTTCTGATGAAAGAATCGCCGTGTATCGGGAAGTACTTGAAAAAAACGGAATTCCCTTTGATCCGGGACGGGTTTATTACGGGGATTTCTGGACGGATCCGACGCTGAAAGCCATGGAACAGATGGAAGCAGACGGCTTTGAAGATGTGGATGCCATTATATGCGCCAACGATATGATGGCAATCGTAGCGGGGTATTATCTGGTAGAACGAGGATACCGGGTGCCGGAAGATATTGCGATCAGTGGATTTGACGGCATACATCTGGAAAAATACTGTGTTCCCCGTCTGACCACCGGTATTTATAATTTACAGGGATTTATTGAAACGGTATTTCAAATTATCGATATGCAGGCCCGTGGCGAAGATTGTAAAAAGGACTGGGTCATTTATAACAAAATGCAGCTGGGAAATTCCTGCGGATGTAATGTACTGACGTCGGAACATGCAGCCTTTGAAATGATACAGTTAAAGCAGGCCTACAACTCCGAAGTCAAATATCAGGGTGAAATGGGCCAGATGGTTACCAACTACGGAAATGCGGAAAGCCTGAAGGAGATTCTGCAGGCGATTCCCGACTATATCAGAGATCTGCATTATAAAGATTACTGGTATTGTATGAATCTGCCGGAGTATCAGGCAGAAGGTGAGAGTTACTCTTCCGTTATGCGGGTGGCGCATTACCATTATTCCAAAACAGACGGAACAAAGGTAGAACACATATCCCATATAAACCGGAAGGAACTGATTCCTGACAGGGAGAAATACCTTGACGATACGGATTATCTGCTGGTATCGACCATGCATATGGAAGGACAGACAACCGGTTATTCCGTGGCCAATTTTAATATAGATGATTTCTGGTTTACCGGTTATGCCACTTTTCTGGTAAATTTCCGCCATTTGCTGGAAATACACGATACCTATCACAAAATGCTGGATTTGTATCAGAAGGATCCGCTTACCGGATTGTACAATCGTATCGGTTTTTACCATTATGTACAGGATCTGATGGAAAATGCAAAAGATAAAGAAATGAGCGTCATCATGATGGATATGGATTATCTGAAGCAGGTCAATGATACTTATGGTCATGCAGAAGGGGATTTGGCGCTGCAGGCACTGGGCAGTGCGATTCGGAACAACATCGATGAAGAACTTGCCGCAAGAATCGGCGGAGATGAGTTTTTAATTGTACTTACCGGAGAGAGTACTGCGAAGCGGGCAGAAGATTTAAAAGAAAATATCCTGCAGGATATTGCCGCTTATAATCAGGAGAGCAACCGAGGCTACGAGCCGCATGCCAGCGCCGGCTGCTATTCGGAACGGATCGGCACAAACATGCTGGATTATTTTATGAAAAAAGCGGACGAGGTTATGTATGCCGCCAAGGCTGAACACCACAGAGACAAGCCTTTTTTGTAATTTCCGGCAAGTTTCCCCATTTTGCTTCATATACATGGAAAAAAGGCATGTGGGTGCGGAAATGTTAAATTATATCTGGGCATTTATGATTCTGTTAGGAATCCTTTACGGTGCTTTCACCGGCAATATGGCAGCAGTGACGGATGCGGCACTTTCGTCAGCCGGGGAAGCGGTACAGTTATGCCTGACTATGGCAGGTGTTATGGCTCTTTGGATGGGCCTTATGAAAATTGCAGAAACAGCAGGGCTGATTGGACGACTTACGTCGGGCATTCAGCCTTTTTTGTCGTTCATTTTCCCACGGATTCCGAAAGATCATGAAGCAAGACAGTACATAGCTGCCAATTTTATTGCCAATATCCTGGGACTCGGCTGGGCCTGTACGCCGGCAGGGCTGCGGGCTATGGAAGCACTTGCAAAATTAGAGGAGGAGCGTGGTACACCGGGATATACCGCAGAAAGTCGCCGGGGAAGAGTCGCCAGCAGGGAAATGTGTACTTTTCTGATTTTAAACATTTCCTCCCTGCAGCTAATTCCGGTCAACATGATTGTATACAGAACCCGTTACGGCAGCGCCAATCCGGCTGCGGTCATTGCGCCGGCAATCATTGCTACCCTCATCAGTACGGCAGCTGCTCTTATTTTCTGTATTGTTTTTGACAGACCGGGAGAGAAAGGACGGAAATATCAATGACAGGTGTGCTTGCTAATTTTTCCAATATTATTATTCCGGTGTTGATTTTTTACATTGTTTCGTATGGATTGGCTGCACGGATAAAAGTATATGAGGAATTTATTGAAGGGGCAAAAGACGGGCTAAAGACGGTAGTACAGATTCTGCCTACTTTAGTGGGGCTGATGGTGGGAGTAGGGGTTTTACGGGCTTCCGGTTTTATGAATGCATTTGGCAGTCTGATCGGCAGATGCACTGAAAAAATAGGCATTCCCGCAGACATCGTCCCCCTGCTGATTGTGAAGATGTTTTCCTCGTCCGCCGCTACAGGGCTTGTTCTGGATATTTTTAAAACGCACGGTACGGATTCTTATGTGGGAATGCTCACATCCATTCTGATGAGCTGTACGGAAACCATTTTTTATACCATGTCCGTTTATTTCCTTGCGGCAAAGGTTTCCAAAACCCGTTATACGCTGGCAGGGGCTCTTTTTTCCTCATTTGTGGGACTGATTGCCAGTATCCTGTTAGCCGGGGCCGTGTAAAGTCAGGATTGGGAATTCAGATGAGACCAAAAGAGCGCAGCAGGAACAGCCATATGGTGATGGTCACAGAGCTTAAAAAGGTAGTGGCGACCACGACGCTGGAGGTAAGTGTACCCTCATGCCCCATGTTCTTGGCCATGATGTAACAGCTTACCGTAGTGGGAGCCCCCAGCATGATCAGCACGGCTACCATTTTTTCATCCCGAAAGCCCAGGGCGGCTGCAACGGGCAGAAGCAGCAGAGGCTGTATGATCAGTTTGATGGCAGAGGAAATGACAGTGGGTGTTATCTGCTTCAGGGCTTTTCTTCCTTCGAAGCCTGCACCCAGGCCAATCAGTGCCAGAGGTGTGGCAAGGGCAGAAACACTGCCCAGAGTCTTTGTGATAATGGTGGGAAAAGAAATTCTTGCCATGGATGCCACCATACCGAATAAAATCCCTAATATAATGGGGTTGGTCAGGATTCCTTTGATGGATGTCATAAACTTTTTTTTGTTAAGGCTGCCGGCGTTGGGACCGGTGAAGGAAAGAATGAGAACAGCGGCAATGTTATACAGCGGCACGGTTCCGATGATCATGAGGGGTGCCATGCCCGCTGTACCATAGATATTCTGAATATAGGCAACGCCTAAGACGGCGGCGCTTCCTCTGTAGGAGGCCTGGATAAATTCTCCCAGGTTTCCTTTGTTTTTGTATACAAAAGCGGAAATGACCCAGATGATGGCAATGCAGCTTAAGGTTGCAAAAAAGCAGTAGAGGACGTATGTGGTATCCCATACCTTGTAAAAATCAGATTCCGCAATATCCCGAAACAGGAGTACGGGCAGTGTGATTTTATAGTTGAAGGAATTTAAGGTCTTTACGAAAGGCTCGTCCACAACCTTGAAAATGCGTAGCAGATATCCCAGTACCATCATTAAGAAAACAGGGATTGTGGCATTTAAGCTGAAAATCAAATTATCCATGCAAGATCACTCTTTCCAAATTCGCACATTGTCATGCCTTCCGGCAGGTTAAGGCAAAGTATAGAACGGATTGACAAGTTTGTCAAATCTGTCCTTTTCTGCATCAAAAGCTCCCGCAGGGTCTGAAAGTCGGCAGGACCGTTAGATAAAAGAAAGGTGTGAAAACGAAGGTCAGAGTAGTCATCCTGCCAAAGCTCACGGGCGGTTTCCTTCAGACGAAGGATTTCCAGATAACCGATGTAATATTTTATATAATTGGCGGGTTCCTCCGCAATGTAGTCATAGACGCTGCGTATCGTTTCCTCATCTGCAATACCGATCGAATGAAGCAGTCTGCTCACCTGCTCGTAGGTGGCACCGTCATAATGGATGGCAAAATCGAGTAATGCGGAGAGGCACAGCTGCAGCTCTCTGTTTGCCTGTTCAAGCTGATATCCATAGGAAAGAGCGGAGTTTCCCTTTTCCGTAAGTAGGCTGACGGCATATTCGTAGGACAGATTTTCCACATAGACTGCCCAGCCCTCCTGATAACCTCCATACCATAAAAGCTGGCGGACCGCACCTGTGCCGGTGCGTCGCATAATAAGCTGGCTGTATACCGTCTGGTACAGATGTCCGGGATACCCCTCGTGTGCCAGTGTGGTGTAAAGTTCCAGACCATTGGGCGTACTTTTTTCATTGATATATATGACATTATTGTCAGTATCATCCAGAGGAGGGGTCAGATAAAAGGCCGGGGCACAGTAATCCTGAAGGCTGTGTGAGACGGATTTCACCACAGCAGAGGGGGTGGAATGCGCAGCCTGGGGAAATGCCGGAAACTGCGTCTGCATCCGCATCTGCAGGTCGGATAACATATCACCGGAGTCTTTCAGGGGAAAAGAATCTTCAGAAAGGGCGGCCGTCCAAAGCGCATATGCGTCCGTACGATCGGTCAGAAGCATCTGAAGGTTACGGTAGGCATCTTCATATTTTGTATATAGCAGGATTTTCATTTCATCCATGGACATGGATGTACCGCTTTCTCTCCGAACCAGCCATGCATAGTATGCCCTTCCTTCCGGAAAAACGGAAAGGCTGTGCGGGGTATTGCCATCGCCGGAGCATAACTGCAAAAGACCGCCTGCAAGTTTTTCGTAAGCCGGCAGCAGGACGGACTGTAAAATCCGGTTATTCTCTTCTATGTAAGCGTCAGCCTCTTTCCGGGTAATGCTTTTGGCTGTTACAAGAGCGGCAATCCGTTCCCGGAAGGTAGTCTGCAGAAAGTGTGAGCCCGCTGCAAGTTCTTCTTTTGTCAGAATGGTGCGGCACTGGGCAGCTACCTTTTCAAGGGAGGTATCCGCCTGTAAAAGACCGGCGTCTTTTTTTTCCTGTTCATATACTAACAGGGAGGAAAAGTAAGCGTCGGTCTGCGCCAATAAAGAAAGATAGTCCTCCACATCTTTCTGACTCCGAAAGGTATATTCTGCCAGCAAAATGGGAAGCTGCGATTGCATGCCCGAAGAAGGGGACAGGGGTTCTTCATAATAAAGGAAACGGCTGCCTTCGTCGGAGAGCGCAAGCGACCGGGAGAGAAGCAGCCAGGCATAGGCAGAATCTTCATCCAGTTTTTCAGGATCGATGGAAGAGAGGGTCTGCAGGTACTCTTTCAGGTCTTCACGGGATTTTGCGTCTGCGGCTTTTGAGTAGCAGGCGAGGGTGGGTTCATAGTTTACGATTCCGTATTTTTCGGGATTGGCTACGGTGTAATGCATGTTCAGTGTATTACCGCTCAATTCCTGCTGAAACAGTCTGCGGGTAAAGCTGTCAAATTTTTTCTGATCCTTTCCGGAGGCAAATAGTAAGACGGAAGACAGTATAAGCACCGGAACAAGAAGCAGGATGGGCAGTTTATATTTAAAAGATATTCTGGACATGGAAAATCCTTTCGGCTTATTTAGGCAGACAGCCGCCTCGTTACGTTTCAATATATGTGATTCCATCCCCTAAAATGATAGAATTCATAAGGGTACTTCATATTGAAGAAAGGAAAAAAGTATGGTAAAGTATAAACGGTCATAATCCAATTTCACAGAAAGGCATGGGTAGAAACATGAATAATTTAGAACTGCAAAAAATGGCAAATGAAGTCCGTAAAGGTATTATTACCGCAGTTCACGCTGCAAAAGCCGGACATCCGGGCGGATCTTTATCTGCTGCTGATATGTTTACTTATCTTTATTTTGAAGAGATGAACATTGACCCGGCAAATCCTGATATGGAGAACAGAGACAGATTTGTACTGTCTAAGGGACATACTGCACCGGGTCTTTACGCCACACTGGCGCAAAGGGGATTTTTCCCGGTAGAGGATCTTACCACACTGCGTCATTTAGGTTCTTATCTGCAGGGTCATCCCTGTATCCATATTCCCGGTGTGGATATGTCTTCCGGATCTTTAGGACAGGGCATTTCCGCTGCAGTCGGTATGGCACTTGGTGCAAAGATGGATCAGAAGGATTTCCGTGTATATACACTTCTTGGAGACGGCGAGATTCAGGAAGGCCAGGTCTGGGAAGCCGCAATGTTTGCAGGCCACAGAAAGTTAGATAATCTCTGCGTGATCGTGGACAACAACAATCTGCAGATCGACGGACCTGTGGATGAGGTCTGCTCTCCTTACCCTATTGATAAAAAATTTGAAGCGTTTAATTTCTATGTCATGAATATTGATGCCCATGATTTTGATCAGATCAGAAGTGCCATGAAGGAAGCCAGGGAAATGAAAGGCAAGCCTACCTGTATCATTATGCACAGCGTAAAAGGCAAGGGCGTTTCTTTCATGGAGAATAACGCTGACTGGCACGGCAAGGCGCCCAATGATGAAGAATATGCGACAGCAATGGCAGACCTTGAAAAAATCGGAAAAGAACTTGAGAAAGCAGGTGAACAGTAATGGCAGATGTAAAGAAGATTGCAACCAGAGAAAGCTATGGCAATGCCTTAAAAGAACTTGCGGAAGAATTTCCGAATCTGGTCGTACTGGATGCCGATCTGGCAGCAGCAACCAAGACCGGTATTTTTAAGAAGGCTTATCCGGACAGACATATTGACTGCGGTATTGCAGAAAGCAACATGATGGGGATTGCGGCAGGTCTTGCCACAGTGGGCAAGATTCCTTTTGCCAGCTCCTTCGCCATGTTTGCAGCAGGACGTGCGTTTGAGCAGGTGCGTAACTCTATCGGTTATCCGCATCTGAATGTGAAAATCGGTGCTACACATGCCGGTATCTCCGTAGGAGAAGATGGCGCAACCCACCAGTGTAACGAAGATCTGGCACTGATGCGTACCATTCCCGGTATGGTGGTGATGTGTCCTTCCGATGATGTGGAAGCGAGAGCTGCAGTGAGGGCTGCCATCGAATATGTTGGTCCTGTTTATATCAGATTTGGCCGTGCAGCCGTTCCCGTAATCAATGACAGACCGGAATATCATTTCGAGATCGGCAAGGGCGATATCGTAAAGGAAGGCAAGGATGTCACTATTGTGGCAACCGGTATCTGCGTGGATTCTGCACTGGGTGCTGCGAAGCTTTTAGAGGCGGAAGGTATCGATGCAGAGGTGGTCAATATCTGTACCATCAAGCCTTTGGATGAAGAACTGATTGTGAAGAGTGCAAAGAAGACCGGTAAGGTGGTAACTGTTGAGGAGCATTCCGTAATCGGTGGTCTGGGCAGTGCTGTATGTGATGCACTCTGCAAGTCTTATCCGGTTCCCGTATGTAAAGTGGGTATGCAGGATGTATACGGAGAATCCGGTCCGGCAGCAGCACTGATTGAAAAATACGGTCTGGATGCCAAGGGTGTCTGCAAATCCGTAAAAGAATTTTTAGGCAGATAATCACAGTAAATTAAAAATGCACCATAAAAACCTCCCTTTTATGCGTATCTATAGTAAAGATATGGTACAATAGATAGAAAAGGGAGGTTTTTTTATGAAGAAAAGAGTCTTGGCATTGTTTCTTTCCATGTGTATGACAATAGCTTTTGCTGCCTGCTCCGAGCCGCAACCATTGGAAGAGGGAGAACCTATAGAGCCGGTATATACCATTTCTCCTGTAGAGGAACCGGGGAAAGTGATAGGAGGCAAGGAGGATTTTGGATCGATGAAAGACGGAATCAATGATTTTTCTTTCCGGCTTTATGATGCACTGCCGAAGGAAGAGAACTGCTTCTATTCTCCTTACAGCCTGTGCAGCGCGCTTTCCATGCTGAATGTGGGTGCGGACGGCGAGACAAAGCAGGAACTGGAGAGTGCACTGGGGATTGTGGATTTTGATGCCTGGAATCAGGAAATGCAGGCATATCTTTCCAGGAGCTGGACAGATGACACATATGTCATAACGGGAAATTCCGTGTGGCTCAAAGAGAATAAAGAGTGGTCAGCAGGCATGGCAGAGAATTTTACGGATCCCCTAAAAAAATACTATGCCGGAGAAGTCCGCGAAGTGGATTTTGCGGGAGCGCCGGATGCTGCCCTGAAGGAAATCAATGACTGGACCAATGATCACACCAATGGTATGATTCCTTCCGTTCTTTCCAGAATTCCGGATGATACGGCCATGATTCTTTTAAATGCCGTCTATTTTCAGGGAAAATGGAGTTCTCCTTTCTTAATGGATGATACCTTTGAAGACATTTTCCATGGAACAGAAGGTGATCAGACAGTAGAAATGATGCACCAGTATGGTAATCATTTCCGTTACATGGATAACGGCAGCATAAAAGGTATTGTCCTCCCTTATAAAGGCGACAGTATTGTCATGAAAATTTTTATTCCCTCCAAAGAGGAGGATTTGATCGGTGATTTGTTTGGAGCACTTGACAGTGAAGAAAAGCAGGCATTGCTGGATTCCCTGAATGAGAGCGACATGCAGGAAATCTCTACTCTGCAGGTACCGAAATTTACGGATGAGAGGGAGCTGGAAGGACTGGATGATATTCTGAAGAGTATGGGTATCCGGTCAGCCTACACGGATTCTGCAGATTTTCATAAGATCGCAGATGACATTTCCGTCACTACGGTAGTGCATAAAGCAAAGGTCATCGTGGATGAGCAGGGAACCAAGGCCGCAGCGGTCACCGGCATTGTGGCAAATGAAACCGCTATGATGGAGCCGGAGCCGGTTTATGATTTTATTGTAGACAGACCGTTTGTGTATGTGATTGAAGATGCGGACAGTGGCATGATTCTTTTCATGGGACAGGTGAATCAGCTTCAGTAAATTGCATACGGTAGACACCCTTATCGTGCAAATAAAGGATTGCACAAAATCTTCCCAGCCGATATGATAGAATGTATAAAGAACCGTGTTTTAATTATTCATTGTGATAAAAGTAAAGGAGCGGGAAAATGGGAAGAAAAAAACAAAAAGTAGCATCTGCGGAGATTATAGTTGGTGTAATCTTTTTTCTGATAGGTCTGGGATTGGTTGCAGGCGGTATCCTGTTTACCATTTCCGGTAACCGGTTTAAGCAGACTGCCAGACAGGTAACAGCCGTCATTACAGACTTTGAGAGCTATACGGATAGTGATGGGGATCGTCACCATGAAACCGATGTATCTTATAAGGTAAACGGTGAGGAATATGAAACCACATTATCGGAATACAGCAGCACCTGGAAAATCGGAAAAGAGATTACGTTATATGTGAACCCCGATAATCCTTATGATGTAAGATCGGGAATGGGTTTGTCTATTGTTTTCTGGATACTTTTCGGAATGGGAGTAGTTTTTGCAGGCATAGGAGGTCTTATGGCCTGGTTAAAAATTTCCCGGAATATAAAGTATAAAAAGATAAAAGCCAACGGGAAAAAGTTTATGGCGGAAGTGACAGGAGGAAATATCTGCTACAATTATACCGTAAACAACAGACATCCGTATAAGATTGAATGTAAATATGAGGATACCGCTTATGGTCAGGTTTATCTTTTTTCCAGTGATTATACGTGGCTGGATCCCCAGATGTACATAGGATGTCAGGTACCGGTTTACGCAGATCCGTCTAAGATGGAAGATTATTATGTGGATCTGGACAATATTCAGGAAAATGGTGCGGCAGTATATGATTTTCGATAATTATTTTGTGAAAAATGCGTGAAAAGACTACCTTTTCTGAAAAAGATAGATTATAATATAGGGGTATGCGTGAAAAAGGAAGGAGATATCCCAATGTCACATAAAGACGTAAAAAAAGAACAGTCACCTGAAAAGGTGATGACCCGGTACGATAAAAAGGTACAAAGAAGAAAAGAAGCAGCCGAGAGAGAAAGGAAACTGGCCAGGATAAAGAAAATCATCGGCATTGTGGTGGCAGCAGTCATTGTAATTGCCATTGCATCAGTTCCTGTCAGATCTTACGTAGCAAGCCATTCTACTTATTTATCTGTAGGAAATCACGACATCACAAAAGTAGAATTTGATTATTATTATAATCTGACCAAAAATGATTATCTGAACACATATGGCAGTTATCTTTCTTATATGGGACTGGATACAACACAGGATCTATCCAAGCAGCAGTACAGCGATACCATGACCTGGGAGGATTATTTTGCTTCCCTGGCACTGGAGACCATTAAGCAGAATAAAGCGCTGGCAGATCAGGCAAAGGCAGAAAACTTTGCTTATGATACCGCCAAGGATCTTGCGTCCTTTGAACAATCAGCAAAGGAAGCAGCTAAGAACAGTGATGTGAGCATGAGCCGTTATTACAAGGCGACCTTTGGTTCTTATGCTACGTTTGCCCGCATTAAGCCCATTGTAGAAGAGGGGTATTATGTAAATGCCTACTATAAGGCACAGACAGAAGCAAAAGCACCGTCAGAGGATGAAATCAAAGCATATTATGACGAAAACAAGGATACTTATGACAGTGTTGATTATCACATGGTTGAGGTAGCAGCAGAGATTCCGACTACTACAGATGCTGACGGCAATGAAGTAGAAGCTACGGAAGAGGAAATTAACAGCGCCATGGCAGAGGCAAAGACAAAGGCCGATGAAGCCCTGGAAACGGTAGGGAAGGATGGAGAAGCATTTACCGGCAAGTTAAAATCTTCCATTTCATCGTATATCAGTGACTGGCTGTTTGAAGAAGCCAGAAAGAAAGGTGACACAACAGTCATTGAAGATACAGATAATCATAAGTATTATGTGCTGCAGTTTGACCAGAGATATCTGAGTGATACTGCAACAGCGAATGTTCGGGTGATTATGAGCACTTCTGTAGCAGGTGAAGACATTTTAAAAGAATATGAGGCAAATGGTGCAACGGAAGATGCTTTTATTGCATTAGTAGAAAAATACAGTGAAGATACCTATACCAATCAAGACGGAGGTCTGTACAAAGAACTGCAGGGCTCTTCCTTAGACAGTACGCTTTCCGACTGGATTTTTGCCGGACACAAGAGCGGAGATACAACAGCACTGACTGATAGCGATGCAAACTATGTGCTTTACTATGTTGGTGACGGACGTCCTGAATGGCAGGTTAAAATTTCCAATACCTTAACGACGGAAGCAATGTCTGCCTATTTGGATGACATTAAGGCTTCCTACGAGGTATCCGATCCGAAAGGACATCTGGCATACTTAAAGGCGGAAGCAGAGGAAAGCCAGGAAGAGACAGATGGCAGTGAGACCTCAGAGGATACTTCCGAAGAATAAAGAATCATACAGACGAAATTTTAAACAAAGATCAAAATGCAGGATGAAAGTCCTGCATTTTTGAGTAAGACACAAAACAGCTGCGGAAGGAGGCAGGATTTTCAATGATCGAACCGGAACAGAATAAGCAGTCCGATTTTATGATAGAGAAGATTAAGGAACGGCCTGTCAACAAAAAGAAACTGCTTAGGAAAACCATTACGACAGTGGCTATGGCAGTTATCTTCGGCTTGATTGCCTGTGTCACCTTTTTGACATTGGAACCTGTGATCAGTAATATTTTATATCCGGAAGAAAAGCCTGACCCGGTAATCTTTCCGGAGGAACAGGAAGAAATGAGCCCGGAGGATATGCTGGTGGAGGATGAATCTCCGGCTTCCCTGCAGGAGGCTGTAGAGTCGGTGATTTCTGAGGACGAGCAGATCCAGAAGATTTTAGAGGGGCTGGTTTTGGATAAAAACAATTATGCGCAGCTTTACAATGCCATGTATGATTTTACGGGAACCTTAAGCGAATATATGGTGGTGGTGTCTGCGGTTTCTTCCAACGAGGACTGGCTGAGCAATTCCTATGAAAAGGAGGGACAGACATACGGGGTGGTCATTGCCAATAACGGCAAGGAGTATCTGATCCTGACGGACCGGAATACCGTCAAACAGGCAGAAAGCATCCGCGTGACCTTCTACAATGGCAGAAGAGTGAAGGCCGAAAGAAAGCAGTCTGACGTCCAGACCAATCTGACAATATTGTCAGTTTCCATGGAGGATATTCCTTTAGAAGAGCGTGACAGTATTAAAAATGCACCTCTGGGCTCATCCAATTTCAGACAGGCAGCAGGGACACCGGTGATTGCCATGGGATGTCCGCTTGGTATGCCGGAATCTGTGGGATACGGTATGATTGCATCCGCAGGGAGTACGCTCAGCAAAGTGGATGCCAATTACAAAATATTTGCAACGGATATTACAGGCAGCGTAAACGGAACCGGCGTGCTGTTTAATCTGCAGGGGCAGATTGTGGGTATCATTACCACGGACAGATTCAGTCAGGATACCAAAAATATGATTTCTGCCATAGGCATCTCGGAGCTTCGTAAGCTGATTGAGAATATGTCCAATGATAAAGAACCGGTATATACGGGAATTACCGGCATGGATGTGACGGCAGAAGCCCATGAGGAAAGCGGTGTGCCAATGGGAGCCTACGTGAAAGAAGCTGCCATGGAATCCCCGGCCATGCTGGCAGGTATCCAGCGGGGTGACATTATCGTGGAAGTAAACGGGGAGTCGATCAGCAGATTTTCGGATTATACAGCTGTTCTGCTCCGGACAGATGTGGGAGATACCATTCATGTGAAGCTGATGCGTCCGGTACAGGGAGATTACCGGGAGATGGAAATGGAAATCATGGTGGATGCAGCTAAAAAATAGAAATTGCGTTTTCATAAGACAGACAACAGGCAGTGCAAAAACAGCACAGAAATGAGGACAGAATGAAATATATTAAGGATTATAAAGAAGGCGACAGGGTATTTGATATTTATTTATGCAAGCATAAGCAGTCCGCTGTGACCAAAAACGGGAAGCCTTACGAAACAGTGATTCTACAGGATAAGACCGGGACACTGGACGCCAAGGTATGGGAACCTAACAGCGCAGGCATTGAGGATTATGATACACTGGACTACATAGAAGTATATGGAGATATTACAAATTTCCAGGGGGCTCTGCAGGTAAATGTAAAGCGTATCCGTGTCTGCAAAGAAGGGGAATACAATCCCGCAGACTATCTGCCCGTAAGTAAAAAGGACATTGACGGGATGTACCGGGAGCTTCTTGGGCTGGTGGACAGTGTGGAGAATAAATATTTAAAGCAGCTTCTTAGGGCATTTTTTGTGGAGGATGAACAGTTTATCAGGAAATTCAGGAATTCCTCCGCTGCCAAGACCATGCACCACGGTTTTGTGGGCGGCCTTTTGGAGCATTCCTTAAGTGTGGCAAAGCTTTGTGACTACTTATGCGGCAGTTATCCTCTTTTAAAGAGGGATCTTTTGATCAGTGCAGCACTGTTTCATGATATTGGTAAGGTAAAAGAAATTTCTCTTTTCCCGGAAAACGATTACACGGATGACGGGCAGCTTTTGGGACATATTGTTATGGGATGTGAAATGCTTACGGAAAAGATCCAGGATATCCCGGATTTCCCGCCTGTGCTTGCAAGCGAACTGAAGCACTGTATTTTAGCCCATCACGGTGAGTATGAGTACGGTTCACCCAAAAAGCCTGCGCTTTTTGAGGCAGTGGCATTGAATATGGCAGACAATACCGATGCCAAGATGGAAATGATGACCGAGATTTTTGATAATGTTTCGGATACGAACTGGCTTGGATTTAACAGGGTTTTTGAAAGCAATCTGCGGGGAACCCGTCTGGAGTAACAATTAAGGAGTTTACAGGATATGGCATTTCAGAAAAATGACTGTGTTACCGTAACGATAGAGGATATCGGTATGGATGGAGAGGGAATTGGGAAAGCAGACGGTTTCCCTCTCTTTATCAAAGATGCCGTTATGGGCGATACAGTGGAAGCAAAGATTGTAAAATGTAAAAAGAATTATGCTTACGCAAGAGTCGAGAAGGTGGTCACACCTTCTCCTTTTCGCATAGAACCGCCCTGTAAGTGTTACAGGCAGTGCGGCGGCTGCCAGATTCAGGCACTTTCTTATGAAAAACAGCTTGTCTTTAAGCAGGAAAAGGTAAAGAATAATCTCCTGCGAATCGGTGGTTTTTCTACTGCAACTCTGGACCGTGTCATAGAGCCCATCGTGGGGATGGATGATCCTTTCCGGTATCGCAACAAGGCCCAGTATCCCATAGGAATGGATAAACAGGGCAATCCCGTAGCAGGCTTCTATGCCGGTCGCACACATTCCATCATTCCGAATACGGACTGTTATCTCGGAAAGGAAGAAAACGGGGAAATTCTGCATGTAATTTTGCAGTATATGAAGGATTTTCACGTGAAGGCCTATGAGGAAGAAACCGGTACGGGTATTCTGCGACATGTACTCATTCGTACAGGCTTTTATACCGGAGAAATCATGGTGTGTCTGGTGATTAATGCCCGTGGGAACCGGAAAGGCTCTTACCTGCCGGCACAGGAGGAATTGCTTAAGAGACTTGCTTCCGTCAAAGGAATGACAAGTGTGTCAGTCAGCATTAACACAGAAAAGACCAATGTAATCATGGGGAAGGAAATCCACACCATCTGGGGAAAGGATACGATTACAGACCTCATTAAGGTGCGGGATGTGGAAAAGGAAGGCATGCCATATACCGGAGAGGAGCTTACATTTGCCATTTCCCCCTTATCCTTTTATCAGGTCAATCCCATGCAGACGGAGAAACTTTACAGTCTGGCACTTTCTTATGCAGGTCTTACCGGCAGGGAAAGCGTCTGGGATCTTTATTGTGGCATCGGTACCATTTCTCTTTTCATGGCACTTCGCTCCGGCAGTGTGAATGGAGTGGAGATTATCCCACAGGCAATTACAGATGCCAGGGAAAATGCAAAACGTAATCAAATTAACAATGTCTCTTTTTTCACCGGCAGGGCAGAGGAAGTACTGCCGGCAGCTTATGAGAAAGAGGAGAGTCATCCGGATGTGATTGTGGTGGATCCTCCCCGGAAGGGCTGCGACGAGAAATGCCTGCAGACCATGCTTAAGATGGCACCGGCGCGTATCGTCTATGTCAGCTGCGATCCGGCCACCCTCGCCCGGGATTTGCGTATTTTATGTGAGGGAGGCTATGAATTGAAGCGGGTGCGCCCCGTGGATCAGTTTGCCCATACGGTGCATGTGGAGACTGTATGTTTACTATCGCGTAAAGTCCCAGTTTAAGCAGACTTCAGTGATTTTTCAAGAAATCTATATCGGTGTTTTAGCAGAAAAATGTATATGGAACTCTATTTTGCAGAGGGGGTAATTTATTTACACAAGACGTTACTGTGCACCAGAATAGTACGCTTGTGCGAGAATAGTATTACCCCCTCGTGTATTTTTATAAATCATGATTGACAAATATATCGTAGTGCGATATTATATATACATCGAAGTGCGATATATCGCAGTAAAACATAGGGAGACGATTGAATGGACGCTCATATTAAGAAAGTATATGTTCCAATGACGGAAACTGGTTTTTATATTCTTTTATGTCTGAGGGAACCAAATCATGGATATGGTATTGTTCAGAAAGTAAAAGAATTAACTAATGGAGATATTGTTCTTGCTCCGGGAACAATGTACGGTAGTCTTTCGAAAATGGAAAAGGATGGTCTGATTTGTTTTCAAAGAGAAGAAGATAAGAGAAAAATTTATTTAATTACTGATTTAGGAAAAGAAGTACTGGAGATAGAAATGCAAAGAATTAACAGGTTATATCAAAATATGAAGGAGATGAGCTGATGGGAAATACAAAGAAAGAATTTAAGTGGTTTACTATCACACAATATAAACAGGAAGAAGAATATCTAAGCTCTATGCATAGGCATGGTTGGAAATTTACCAAAGTTGTTTTTCCGGGACTATACTATTTTGAAAAATGCGAACCTGAAAATGTAACATATAGGCTTGATTATAACCAGGAGGGTATTGCGAATAAAGCAGAATATGTGCAGATGTTTTCAGATTGTGGTTGGGAATATTTGTTTGATTTTGTAGGATATAGTTATTTTCGTAAAGCCTCTGATGAAACAGACACCAATGATGAGATTTTTTGTGATGATGAATCCAGATTAGATATGATGAAACGTGTATATAGAGGGCGCATTATTCCGCTTGTCATTTTTTTCTTCTGCATTATTCTTCCACAGTTTACAATGAATGTGTTTGGATATGGTGGCGGAAGTATCGTGCAAGATATATTGTCAGTGACGTTTCTTGTCTTAGGCATTTTATATTTGAGTTTATTTTGTATATTTACAGTTCGGTTTCATCAATATGAGAAGAAAATACATCCTGAAGATAAGCAGGTGAAATGGAAATATGCAGGTATTTATTCTGCAATAATCGCATGTGCATTGGTGTTTGGAGGTGCCGTATGTTTTAAGTTTTCCTCGGACTATAATATTAGTGACAGGGAAAATGGTTTTGTTATTGAAACAGATCCATTAAATAAAACTATTGTAAAAGAATTTGATTTGAAAAAAGGTGACATAGTTGAGGTTACACATCAAGCGGATGCAGGTAGATGGTATGTTAGAATAGGAAAGAATGACGAAGAACCTATTTTCTATGGAAATACCTATGATGAATTTGAACATTTTTCTGTTGAAATTCAGGAAGATGGTACTTATGAAATCGTGTGTAAGGGTAGAAATGCGAAAGGGTATATTGAATTCTTGATTAAATAAAATCCAAAATGCAAACTATGAGAAACTGCTTGCATTGATTGAAAACAGAACAGCGGCGGAGTATAATACGGTTTATGATTTTTCGGCAGATGAAAAGAAAAAAGAAGCACATTGGAAACGGAAGTGCTAAGCTGTTGAATATGCTTTTTTATAATCGTTGCCAGGATGTTTCTGAGGATGAGGCACTCAGAAAATTCAAGGACTCTCATAAAAAAGTTATGAAGGCTCTTGATTCATTCTCTCAGGAAGAATTATTTACAAAAACTTTCTATCCCTGGGTGGGAGGTAGTTGTATTGGAAGCTACTTCATCAGTGTAACCGGCAGTCATTATGACTGGGCGATGAAAAAGATGAAAGCACATCAGAAGAATTGTAAATAGACGAAAGGAGACCAGCTATGAAAAAATGGTATGACGAAGAATACGAATTTGAGATAGAGGTCACCGGTTTTCTCAGAGGGGATCATACGGAACACTATTGCAGGAACGGCGAAGAGGTAGGTGATAAATATACCTGCACATATGGATGCCCGGTAAATCAAGATGGACAGGGAATCTGCTCCAAAACCATGATGATGCTTTATCCGCTGATGGAAGCGGTAAGGAGTGGCGGTGATTTGGAAAATCTTGGCGGCAGTGGGAAGTACGTAAAGGATATCGTATGTCCGGACGGCTGTATGATATTCCGGTTAACGGCAACACCCTTAGGCAATGAAAACTTCCATAAGGGAGGTTTTTGGAAAGAACCAAACTAATATTACAGATAGCACGAATTCAGAAGTATTGTGAGGACTACATCTCTATAATGATTTCCGTAAAGGAGAGATGTAAGTATGGATATTGAACGAATGAAGAAAAACAAAATTGGAACAATACTTCAGTTTTCTGTGCCAAGTATTATCGCAATGCTTTTGTCGACAGTCATTACGATAACAGACGGGTATTTTACGGGAAATTATGTTGGGGAAGAGGCACTTGCCGCTATTAATCTGGGCTTACCCATTCTGTATTTTTACCTCGGTATCGGGTTGTGTGTAGGTGTTGGCGGAACAGTCATAAGCGGAAGACTGCTTGGAGCGAAGGAGAAACAGAAAGCTTCGGAAGTGTTTACACAGACAATCGTAACAGCGACCATAGTATGTGTTTTTACTTCGATTGTGGTATGGCTGCTTTTCCCTATTGTTTTAACGGTTTTAAGAGCAGATGGCAATGTGACGCTTTATTTCACACAGTATTATAGAATCATGCTTTTAAATTACCCACTGACGGTTATGGGAAGCATACTGGGAATGTTTATCCGGGTGGATGGGAAACCACAGGTGTGCATGCTGGTCAGCATTGGAAGCTGTGGTTTGAATGTCATTCTTGATTATGTTTTCGTTGTAAGACTTTCTATGGGCGTAAGAGGAAGTGCGATTGCTTCACTAACGGTTCAGGCTGTATCCGTGATGGTACAGGTCATATATTTTATTGGGACATCTTTCTGTATACGTTTCCGCAGATATCAGTTTGACAGCACAGTCAGCAAAGAGACGATACTCAATGGATCTTCTGAATTTATTGGCGAAATGGCGAGTGCAGTATCCATGTTTGCCTTCAATTATGTTCTCATGAAATATGTGGGAACAGAGGGTGTGGCGGCGTTTACAATCCTTGGGTTTTCGGTGTACGCATACAGCATGATATCCATCGGTTTCGGGCAGGGACTGACGACCCTTGTGAGCCTGTGCTGGGGGGCAAAGGAACAGGAAACAGCAATGAAGCTGCGTATTATCACAAATAAAATACTATTTGGAATCGGTGTAGTGTTTGCGGTTTTCTTCTTAATTGCAGGCAGAAGATATGCCGGTATGTTTGGTTGCAGCAGCAGTGTCGTGGACATGGTATCTGCCGGTTTTCGTTTCTATGCCGTAACATTCCTTATTATGGGATATGATGTGATCAATTCCATGTATTTTACCAGCTGTGGTGATGCGAAAGCATCTGCTCTGATTTCCTCCTTAAGAGGCGTTGTTCTGCTTTTGGCATTCATATTTATCTTCCCTGCCATCTGGGGAATGACGGGAGTGTGGATGGCGGCACCGGTAACGGAAAGCCTGACAGCGATGGTTTCATTGTGGCTGATTTTAAGGCAGAAAAAAGCCATTGAAAGAGGTGAGCTGTAGTGGGAGAAAGAGACAGTACAACCATACGAAGTGCGGTCATAAATAAGGCAATCAGTTATATTTTCGACCACATAGATGACGAGATCACCGTTGATGATGTGGCACGACATTGTTCTTATTCGAAATATCATCTTATGCGAATGTTTAAAGAAGACACAGAGGAGGCCTTGTATCAATTTATCAAGAGGGTTCGTCTGGAGAGATGTGCCTGGAAGCTTAAGGTTGAAAAGGACAAAAGCATTACAGAGATTGGCGAAAACTATGGATATACTGCATCTAATTTTGCCACAGCATTTAAAAAGCATTTGAATGTTTCGCCTGCGGATTTCAGAAAGACAAGTGAGCAGATGGTATTGCAAAGCTCGTTTTCGCATGGAATGTCAATGGATGATTTGACAGATTTTGAAAAACTGATTACGATAGAACATCTGGACAGTATGCTGGTTGTCTATGAGCGTAAGAAGGGCAATTATCACAAATTACCGGAAGAATGGTGTAAGTTTATAGAAAAGTATGAGTATCTGTCTTGTGAAGATACGCTTTACATAGAATGTACAATTGATGATCCGTCTATTACGGATGAGAACAGATGTATGTATGAATTATGTCAGACGATACCGCCCAAACATCCTGCAGTAAAAGAAGATGCTAATATTTTAACGCACGCTTTCGAGGGCGGAAAATATGCGGTTTACCACTTCAAGGGTTTTCCGCAGTTTATGTTTATGGTTTATCAGGAAGTGTTCTGCAGGTGGCTTTCCAGGACCGGAAACCAGCTTGATAACAGGTCTATACTGGATATTTACAGATATGTAGGGGAGGACGGATATATGGAAATTGATATCTGTTTTCCTATAAAGTGAAATGCAGTGATGAGAGAGGGAAACGTATATGAACAGGATTCTGATAGTGGAAGACGATGCGGACATTAACTGTATACTGGCTAAGATCATGCAGAAACAGGGTTATGAGACCGTGCAGGCCTTTTCCGGCAGCGAGGCAGAACTCAGGCTTTTCCCGGAGGGGGTGAAGGCATATGATCTGATTTTGCTGGATCTGATGCTTCCGGGTGTGATGGGGGAGGATTTAATCCGTCGCATCCGGGAAAAGTACGAGATTCCCATTATTGTGATTTCGGCAAAGACCGGACTGGAAGACCGGGTGAATGTTCTGAATATGGGGGCGGATGATTACCTGACAAAACCTTTTGAAAAGGAAGAGGTGATTGCCAGAGTAAACGGGGCACTGCGCCGATATAAGAGATTTTGCGGCACAGAGGATGCAGCATGTGAAGAAAAGACAGTGCTTACTTATAAGAACCTGACTCTTTCTCCGGATGCGAGGGAAGTAAAGGTATGCGGCAGGGAGCTTTCTCTGACGGCACATGAGTATGATATCCTGCTTTTGCTTGTACAGAATCCGGGTAAGGTTTATTCCCGGGAAAGTCTGTATGAGCAGGTGTGGCAGGGCGGTTACTTTGGAGAGGACAATACTGTGAATGTACATGTCAGCAATCTGCGGAAAAAGATTGCGGCATTTGATGAGGAAGAGTATATCAAGACCGTATGGGGAATCGGATTTAAGATGGCATAGTAACTTTATGATTTCTTTAAACTTTCTAAAGGACTTATTTACAGACAGGGCTGTATGATGATCATGTACTGAACGAAGAGGAGGTACACATCAATACGTATAAGGAGAGGAATCATGAGTGAAGACATTATTGTAAAGTCACAAAAACTGACTAAGATGTACGGACATACAGCTGCATTGAAGGAAGCGGACATTACAATCAAAAGAGGTAGTATTTACGGACTTGTAGGTAACAACGGTGCCGGCAAGACCACATTTTTAAAAATACTGACAGGACAGATTTTTCCTACGGAAGGAAGTTTTTGTCTGATGGGTGCGGAAGATGAAAGGAAAATGCAGGAAGTGCGCAAGAGGATCGGAGCTATTATCGAGAATCCGGGCTTTTTTCCCAAGCTGACTGCAAAACAGAACCTGGAGTATTACCGTATCCAGAGAGGGATTCCCGGTAAAGGCATCGTAGATGAGATGCTGAAGCAGGTAGGACTTGCCGACGCAGGGAAGCGGAAATATGAAAATCTTTCCATGGGAATGAAACAGCGTCTTGGTCTGGGACTTGCCCTGATGGGAGAGCCGGAGCTTTTAATTCTGGATGAACCGATTAACGGACTTGACCCGGCGGGTATTATTGAAATCAGGAAATTATTATTAAAGTTAAATCAGGAAAAGAACGTTACAATTCTCATTTCCAGCCATATTCTGACAGAACTTGAAAATATTGCAACAGATTATGG
>JBJFCA010000026.1:0-6063 GCA_051888725.1 Lachnospiraceae bacterium | reverse complement strand
GGTTTAACTTCCCGCCGGAATTTGCGGAGAAGACCATTAAAGAAGTGATGCAGCTTTATGCTGCGGAATATGGGGATACCATATTGTACGCCACGGCACGAAACGCTTATGCGGTGGAACGCATGGAGAGAATTCTGCTTAGGACGGTGGATACGATGCAGTACCAGTTAAAGAAGGGCTCCTTTCGTCCGGAAAGCTATGAAATGACCTTCTCGTCGGTGACGGACCTGGACAGTGTCAGTATTTCGCTTTCCGATGACGAGAAAATGAAGCTTTTGGGAAAAATCGACCGTGTGGATACTGCCTTATCGGAGGACAAGGTATTTGTCAAAATCGTGGATTATAAATCCGGCAATAAAAAGTTTGATATTGCAGCGCTGTACTACGGTCTGCAGTTGCAGCTTGTTGTCTATATGTCAGCGGTGATGGAGCAGGAAAAACGAAATCACCCGGACAAGGAAATCATTCCGGCAGCCATGCTGTATTATCATGTGGCAGATAACTGTCTGGAAACGGATTGTGAGCTGACCGAGGAGGAGATCAATGCCGGCCTACGGGAGAGCCTTCGCACAAACGGTATTGTCAACGCAAACGAAGCGGTCATTGACAGGCTTACGGATGAAAAGGAAGGGAAGTCCGATGTGATCCCCGTGGAATTTAAGAAGGATGGCTCGCTGTCTGCAAGATCGGATGTGATGAACGGGGAAGAAATAGATGAGATTTCCCGATTTGTTTCCGAGAAGATAAAGAAGCTCGGCAGAGAGATCTTAGACGGCCAAATTGCCTGCAATCCCTATCAGAAAGGGCAGGAGTGTGCCTGCAGCTACTGCCCGTACACGGGCGTCTGCGGCTTTGATGAGAGTCTGCAGGGATATCATTACCGGCACCTTAAGGATATGGACCGGGAAGAGAGCATGGAGTGTATCCGAAAAGACCTTGCAGGGGAGGAAAAGTGATATGGCAGTTACATTTACACCCGAACAACAAAAAGCGATTGACCTGCATGGTTGTGATATTTTGGTATCGGCGGCAGCAGGCTCCGGCAAGACTGCCGTATTGACAGAACGAATCGTCAAGATGGTATGCCGCAGGGAAAATCCGGTGGATATTGACAGACTGCTGGTGGTTACCTTTACCAATGCCGCAGCAGCAGAGATGCGGGAGAGAATCAGCCGTGCCATCCTGACGAAGTTAAATGAAGACAGTGGCAATGAGCATCTGCAAAGGCAGGCTGCCCTTATCCATAATGCTCAGATTACGACGATTGACAGCTTCTGTCTGTTTGTTTTACGCAATAACTTTGAAGATATTGGTCTGGACCCTGCTTTCCGCATTGCGGATCAGGGAGAAGTGGAGCTTTTTAGCCAGGATGTGATGAAAGAACTTTTGGAGGAGCATTTTGCAGCAGGCGAGGAGAGCTTTTTTAAGGGAATCGAATATTTTTGCCCCAATGGCAGGGAAAGTGTGTTGGAGGAGCATATTCTGAATCTGTACCGGTATGCCTTAAGCTTTCCGTTCCCGGAACAGTGGCTTTGCCGGCGGAAGGAAGATTATGCCTATCAGTCTGTAAAGGAATTGCAGGAGTCGGAAGACGGCAGATATTTGTATGCTTATGTACAGAAAATGCTCCGCGCAGTCTGCGACGAACTGTTATGGGCAGAAAAAATCTGCGAAGAGCCGGATGGCCCCTATATGTACGGGGAAGTGCTGGAAAAAGAGAGAGAAGATTTGGAAAGAGTTCTTGGGACGGAGGATCTTGGCAGACTTTCCGAACTGCTCTTAGGCTTTGAACCGGGCAGATTTCCGTCAAAGAAAGACGATTCGGTTTCTTCTCTTAAAAGGGAGCAGGTGAAAAACCTTCATGACAGGATCAAGACTACGGTAAAGAAGATACAGACAAACTTTTTCAATCTGCCGCTTGAGACGGTACTGCGTCAGGCAAAAGTCTGTGGGGAAGCTGTGAACTTTCTGGTGGATCTCACCATGGAATTTAAAAAGCGTCTGGACGAAAAAAAGCTGGAAAAAAAGCTGCTGGATTTCTCGGATCTGGAGCACTATGCCTTACAGGTGCTTGTTACCACGGATGATGCGGGCAGGCTGGTGCCCACAAAGACCGCACTGGAATACCGGGATTATTTTGAAGAAATCTTTATTGATGAATACCAGGATTCCAATCTGGTACAGGAGTATCTCTTAAAAGCGGTGTCCGGAGAACGGGACGGAGAGAAAAACCGGTTTATGGTGGGAGATGTGAAGCAGAGTATTTACAAATTCCGTCTGGCACGTCCGGAGCTCTTTTTGCAAAAATATGATACCTATTCCCTGACAGAGGGACAGGAGAGAAAAATAGACCTGCATCAGAACTTCAGAAGCCGTCCCGAGGTCATTGATACGGTGAATTCTGTGTTTTCAAAAATCATGAAAAGAGAGCTTGGCGGTATCGAATACGATGAGGAAGCAGCACTCTACCCGGGGGCAGCTTATCCGGAAAACACGGGATGTGAGAGTGAACTGCTTTTAATTGAAAAGCCTGACAAAGAGGCTTTGCTTGATGCCAGACAGACCGAGGCACTGCTGATTGCTTCCAGAATCAGGGAACTTTGCAGGGACTTTAAGGTGACGGACAAGGAAACCGGAATGCTCCGGCCGGTTTCTTACAAAGACATTGTGATTCTGCTTCGAACCAACAGCGGATGGGATGAACCGTTTCAAAAGACGCTGGAGGAACAGGGAATCCCGGCTTATATTGAAGGCAAAACAGGATATTTTGCCACCCGGGAAATCAAAGATGTACTTTTATTTTTAAAGGCATTGGACAATCCGCTGCAGGACATACCGATGTACGGTGTGTTAAAGTCAGTTTTCGGTGGATTTACGGAAGAGGAAATTGCGTCGCTCCGCAGCCTTTCGGAAAGAACGGAAAATCTTTATACGAATCTTAAAAAAAGTGCAGAAGCCGGCAACGAAAAATGTGCAGCATTTCTTGACAGGATAAACCGGTACCGGAGTTATGCCAGTTATATGACCATTTTAGAGCTCTTACAGACCTTGTTTCAGGAGTCTGATTATCTTTCTTATGTATCGGCGCTTCCGGCCGGAGAAAAACGTCTTGCCAATGTAGAGATGCTTCTGACCAAGGCTGCAGCTTTTGAACAGAACAGCTATTACGGACTGTTCCATTTTATCCGTTATGTGGAACAGCTGGAAAAATATGATGTGGATTATGGGGAAGCCGTCACACTGGACGAAAATGCGGATGTGGTGCGGATTATGAGTATCCACAAAAGTAAAGGCTTGGAGTTCCCGGTTGCAATTGTAGCGGGGCTCTCCAAAAAATTCAATATGCAGGATGCAGCCAGCCCGATTATCACGGATACGGATCTTGGTATCGGGGTGGATTATGTGAATATCGACAGCAGGGTAAAGAATAAGACGCTGCGGAAAAATATTCTTTCTACCAAGATGAAACTGGATAATCTTGCGGAGGAGCTTCGTGTTCTGTATGTGGCCATGACCAGAGCAAAGGAGAAACTGATTCTGACAGCCTGTACGGACAAGCCGCAGGAAAAGGCGGAAGCGGCTGCCCAAACGGCAAATGCAGCAGATGCAAGGTTTACTTATGCAGGACTTGCGGGAGCGGGCAGCTTCCTGGACTATCTGCTGCCTGTGTTTGAAGGAATCCGTGTGGTCGCTTTTGCGGAACTGGGGATTACCACCCTGAAGGAAGAGGTGAACCGTTCCGTACGGCTAAAGAAGCTTACATATGCGGGAGAAATGGCAGACAGGGAGGCTTTGGCAAAGCTTTCGGAACGTTTTGCATTTGTTTATCCTTATGAGAACCTGAAAAATCTGTATACCAAGACAACCGTTTCCGAACTGAAGATGGCAGCCCTGGAAGAAAAAGAAGAAACGGCAGAGCTTTTCCCGGAAAAGGAGGTCGTGCCCTACGTGCCTGCCTTTATGCGTGGGGAAGAAAAAATTTCCGGTACCACCCGGGGCAGTGCCATGCACAGGATTATGGAGCTTTTGGATTTTACAGCGGAGTATCCTTCACGTGCAGATGTGATCAGCGTCATGGACGCATTCACCGCAGAGGGCAGACTTTCCGAAGAATATGCGGAAGCCATCCGTGTAGATAAAATTCTGCATTTTCTGCATACGTCCCTTGCAGAAAGAATGGGGAAGGCTCAGAAAAGCCATAAACTCTACAGAGAGCAGCCGTTTGTGTACGGTGTGGATGCAGGGGGAGGTGAGACGGTTCTCATTCAGGGGATTGTGGATGCCTATTTTGAGGAAGAGGACGGTATCGTTCTTTTGGATTACAAAACGGATATCGTGGAGACGGGAGCGGATCTGGCCAAACGGTACAAAACGCAGATTGATTATTATGAAAAAGCACTCCACGGCCTAACCGGAAAAAGAATCAAGGAACGGATTCTTTATTCCTTTTACTTAGGCTGTGAAGTGCAGGTGTAGGGAAATTCCGAAACCCTTTACAAAGTAGGATGATTTGCAAAGTATTCCGGGGGGAAATTCCAAAACCCCAAAGTGGGGGAGATAATTACTTTTCCGTAAGCAGGATACGCTTTGTCTGCGGAACCTTTAAGAGCGCAACAGCACCGCATAGTGTAAATATTAACTCCGGCAGCATATAGGATCCATTGTAAAGAAGGCTGTAAAGCCATGTATTTTCTGTATAGAATCCCTGCCACAGTTCACCAAAGCTCTGCCAAACGACGATTCCGGATAAAAAGTGGAAAAGGAAACGCAGTACGACAGCCAGCGCAATACCGCCGATCTGACCGGCAAATCCCTTTTTCCGGAACAGTCCTGCAACTCCTAAACAGGTAAATGCCAGAAGGTAGTCAAACAGGATGCAGGCAATCAGCATGCCGGGTGTCAGACCCCAGCCGAAGAGCCCGTCGATGATACCCTGGGTAAACTGTACCAGAGAGAATACGAAGGATACCGTTAACCCGGCACCAACGCCTCTCCGAATGGAAAAAAGGACAATGGGAAGCATGGAAAGCAGCGTGATAGAGCCGCCCCAGGGCAGTTTGAAGACCCGGATGTAGCTGAGAACCGTGGCCAGAGCCACCATAACAGCGCCTTCCACAAGAATTTTTGTTTTGTTCACAGACATAAAAAAACCTCCTTGAATGTACAAAGAGGGACACAACATGATGAGTATTCCTATGGAATACTCGATGCTTCCTTACGCCGGTATTATCCGGTTCAAGTAGTGAGGGTTAGAATCAAAAGATCCAGTCTCAGCAAAATGCGCCCCTAGCAATGTTATTTATTTTCGTAAAACACTATAAGAGTTTTTAGGGGATTTGTCAATAAAAAATTTATGGTAAGAAAGTCTTTGGAAATGGGCTTTAGAAATGTGAATAATTTACAAGATATTGGATTCAAGCGGGGCATGGAGGTCGGAAATCTCTATATATGCCCCATAAACCCAAAGCATTCTTTGCTCTAAGTGTTCGGTCAAATCCAGATTATAGAAATTAACGAATTCTGGTTTGAAAATTAAGATTGGAGAGTGTCAAAATATGAATGAAAGTACTTTCGGAATATTATGTCTATACACAAAAATTGAAAGGTTGTAAAAATTATCAAATAAATTGAAAATATTAGCTGCTATTGTCAGGGTGCAAAGAGTACAGAAAACATAGAAAAAGGTCAGGTTTTACTAACGAATATAGTATGGATTATTTCAATTATTATTTTAGTAGGATTGTATATTAAAGATTCATATTGTTTAAAATCAGTAAATCGGCTGAATTTGAGATATATAGATTTGGAAGTTGAAGAATTAAACAACAAGAAAAGTGTCGCTAAGATTACAGGAAAAGTGTTGCCGGATAATGTATTAAACAAACAGATTGATATGCCTGATGAGAAAGTATCGTTGCCAATCATTTATTATAGTATTCTGTTGGGAATAGATATTGTAATAAGATTTCTCTGATAAAAGTTTGAGAGTGTAAACAACTTGACTAATCGGAAGTTGTTGATTTCTATAACTTGGAACTGACCGAACATATAAAGAAAAGAATG
>JBJFCA010000025.1:0-6219 GCA_051888725.1 Lachnospiraceae bacterium | reverse complement strand
CCGCATGCTCAAACTGTTCTTTAAAGCGTTCCAAAAATTCATTGAACTGATTGCCACACCCGGCAGCGAGATTACCAGAGTGGCGCTTGGCCTGGATGTACGTGCAGGCCAGTCATTTACGGAAGCTACCAGCATCCTTCAGAAACAAAAGGATGCCGGTAAGGATCTGGAGATCCTGTTTATGGATGCTTCAGACAATGCACTGGTAAAGCGTTACAAGGAAACCAGGCGTGTACATCCTCTTGCACCGGAAGGCAGAGTGGAGGATGGCATCAGACTGGAACGGGAAATGGTGCGCGGGATCCGCAACAGTTCCGATTATATCATTGATACGTCCAACCTGCTGACACGGGAACTGAAGGTGGAACTGGACCGGATTTTCGTACAAAACAAGGAATACAACAGTCTGATGATTACGCTGCTTTCCTTCGGTTTTAAGTACGGCATTCCTACGGATGCGGATCTGGTGTTTGATGTCCGGTTTCTGCCCAATCCTTTTTATGTGGATGAACTCAAAAAAAAGACCGGAAATGACAAAGAAGTACAGGATTTTGTGATGAAGTACCCGGAAGCCACAGAGTTTCTGGACAAGCTTGAAGATATGCTTCAGTTTTTGATTCCGAATTATGTTAAGGAAGGGAAGTACCAGCTTGTCATTGCCATTGGCTGTACGGGAGGTCAGCACAGAAGCGTAACCCTTGCAAATGCGTTATATCAGAGAATGAAGGACCGGGGAGATTACGGAATCAAACTGTTCCACCGGGAGCTTAGGGAGTAGAAAGCTGTCAAAAGAAATGGGGATGGAAGGATGTCTTTTTCTGCTGAGGTAAAAGAAGAACTGGCAAAACACATGAGCAGTGCAAGACATTGCCAGCTGGCAGAATTGTCTGCCATGCTGCATTTTGCGGGACAATATGGGCTGATGGAAGACGGCTCGCTTACCATAGGTTTTCAGTCAGAAAATGAAGCTGTCTTAAGAAAAGGCTTTACATTATTGAAAAAAGCATATAATATAGATACTGTTGTGGGCGTAGAAGGGCAGAAAAAGGCAGATTTGCTGGCTGCCATGGGTGATTTGTCACAGCCGGCAGACACGATACTGCTTAAAAAGTCATGCTGCAGAAGAGCTTTTTTAAGAGGTGCTTTTTTAAGTTGTGGCTCCATCAGCGACCCGCGTAAAGGGTATCATCTGGAGTTTGTATGCAATAACAGACCACAGGCTGCACAGCTGAAGGATGTGATTGCACAGTTTGATATAGAAGCAAAAATTGTTTGCCGAAAGAAGTATTTTGTGGTATATGTGAAAGAAGGTGCCGGAATTGTGGAGCTTCTGAATATTATGGAAGCACATGTGGCACTGATGAATCTGGAGAATCTGCGTATTTTAAAAGAAATGCGCAATTCCATTAACAGAAGAGTAAATTGCGAAACAGCCAATATCCAGAAAACCGTACAGGCTTCCACCAGACAGGTAGAGGATATTTTGTATCTGAGAGATCATTATGGTTTTTCCCATCTTCCCGATAATTTAAGGGAAATGGCGGAAGTGCGTCTGGAATATCCGGAGGCAGCCTTGAAGGAACTGGGGGAGTATCTGTCCCCGCCCGTGGGAAAATCAGGAGTTAATCATAGATTACGGAAATTAAGCGAACTCGCAGAAAAGCTGCGAACGTAAGAGGAGCATGGTTGAAAGGAGTATGAAAGTAAAATGAAAAAGGAGATTATCAGGGTCGAACTTAAGAATGGTCTGGAAGCAACACCGGCAGCCATGCTGGTACAGATTGCCAGCACATTTGAAAGTAAGATTTATCTGCAGTCGGAAGACGGCACGGTGAAAGTCAATGCCAAAAGCATCATGGGTATGATGAGCATGGGCCTTTCTGCAGGCGAAAATGTGATTGTGACTGCGGAAGGCACGGATGAAGAAGCAGCCGTTGCGGGCATTGCAGAATATTTAAGCGGAAATAAACCTGCAAAATAAACCCTTTTCTGAGAGGAGTTATTTATGAAAAGCAGGAAACGCGGGAAAGTTTTATTTCTATTGATTCTAATTTGTGTGGCAGCAGGAATGGGCATGCTGTTCTATTCCTACTCTACACGTGTCTATAAACATTGTATGGCCGAAGCCGGAACAGCGGTTGCAGCAGAGGATTTTCTCAAGGATCCGTCCGGGCAGGCAACATTTACGCAGGATGGTTTTCCTGTAGATGTTTCGGTTCCCGGCGATTATGATGTTACTCTTCGTTCAGGTATATTTACCTATCATTGTATCCTTACGATTCAGGATACCATTGCACCTGTTGCAAAAGTGAATAGCGTAGAGACATCTTTCGGTGAAGAGAAGTTACCGGAGGATTTTGTGACGGATATTACAGATGCTACCAAGGTAACGGTAAGCTATAAAGAGACGCCGGATTTTAATGCTTATGGTACCCAGCCGGTTACCATTCTTTTAACAGATCTTGGCGGTAATCAGACAGCTTACGGGACGACCCTGCTGATACGTCCGGTAAAGGAGTCTGTGCAGATGGAGGTAGGAAGTGAGGTTCCGCCTTTGTCTGATTTTCTTTATGACAAGAATGCCAAAGATGCACAGTTTATGTCGAATCTTCAAAACTTTGATTCCGGTTTTTTAACGGAAAAAGAAGTGTTAATCCGGGCGGACGGAGAGGAATTTACAAGCATACTGCAGGTTGTGGATACCAGTCCTCCCACTATCACAGTACAGGTCTTAAACGCATATACGACCAGTGTGCTTACGGCAGAACAGTTTGTGACAGAGTCTGCGGATGCTACAGCCCTGACTTTTTCGTTTGCGGAAGAACCGGATATGACTTACGTGGGAGAGCAGACCGTGACGATTGTTGCTACGGATGAAGGTGGAAATTCCACCCGGGCGGAAACGATACTTACGCTTGCAGAGGATACGGAAGCCCCCATCATTCGCGGTGTATGTAACAAATTGGTTTACATAGGAGACGGCATCAGTTATAAAAGCGGTGTGACGGTTACGGACAACTGCGATGGGGATATTGCCCTGCAGGTGGATAACAGTCAGGTGGATTTAAATACGGAAGGAGATTATCCGGTGACCTACTCTGCAAAGGACAGAGCCGGCAACGAAACCGTGGTGGACGCTGTGCTATCGGTGAGAAAGCATGCCTATACCCAGGAAGAAATCGATGCGCTCGCAGACCAGGTACTGGCAGACATTATTACACCGGATATGAGTGAATATGATAAACTGACGGCTATTTATAACTGGGTCAGAAGCCATGTTTCTTATATTAATTATTCGGAAAAGGGCGACTGGATCAGAGGCGCCTACGAAGGACTTGCCTTAAGACAGGGCGACTGCTATGTATATTTTGCCACTTCCAAAGAACTGCTGACCAGAGCCGGCATTGCCAACAGGGACATTGAGAAGATTCCTACCAGATCCCAGCATTTCTGGAATCTGGTGAACATCGGAGAAGGCTGGTACCATTTTGATACCTGTCCCAGAAAAGAAGATCATCCGAATTTCTGTTACGTGGATGATGCCACGCTGATGGCATACTCCGATGCCCATTACAGGAGTCATAATTACGACCGCAGTATCTATACGGATATCGAATAGTATAGGGAAGCATGCGACAGAAGGATTGATACAGGATGAACAGATTGGGAATCATCGGGGGACTGGGTCCCATGGCAACTGCATATTTTATGGAACTGATTACGAAGATGACCCTGGCAGATAAGGATCAGGAACACATAGACATGTTCATGATCAGCAGACCGGGTATTCCTGACCGTACCCGTTATATTCTGGGGGAAAGCAAGGACAGCCCGCTTCCTGCCATGATAGAAGTGGGGAAAACGTTAGTGGAGCAACAGGTTTCCCAGATTGCCATTCCCTGCATTACGGCACATTATTTCCATGATGAGCTGGAAAAAGCTATCGGAATTCCCATCATTCACGGGATAGCGGAAACGGTACAGTATCTTAACGAGAGAGGGTATCGGAAGGCCGGCATTATGGCAACGGACGGTACTGTACGGACAGGTCTTTTTACTACACAGCTTTCAGAGAAAAATATGACAGCATTATATCCGGATGCACAGGGGCAGGCTTTTGTGATGGATTTAATTTACGAGGATGTGAAAGCGGGTCGCCCTGTTCATATGGATAAATTTACATATGTAGCAGACCAGCTTCGAAGCAAAGGTGCCGAAGTTATCCTGCTTGGCTGTACGGAGCTTTCCATGATCAAGAAGGAGTATTCCTTACAACCCGGTTTCTTAGATGTGATGGAGGTTCTCGCCAAATGTTGCGTGGAAAGATGCGGCACACTGAAGGAAGAGTACCGGGAACTGATTACCGGACAGAATAGAGAATGAATTCATAACGGAAAAGAGGAACATCCGATGCAAAATAATTGTTTAGATTACTTAGATGAAACCGTAAAAAGGGTGCCGGATAAAATCGCATTTGCCGATGATACCGTGGCATATACTTTTCAGGAGCTATACGACATCACCCGGAATATTGCAACCTGCCTTTCCCATAAAGGCTATTATAAGGAGCCGGTTCTGATTTTTATGAAGAAAAGCCCCTGCACCATAGCGGCTTTTTTTTCCGTCATTAATGCAGGTTGTTTTTATGTACCCATTGATGAGGAAATGCCGGCAGCAAGGATTCAGCTGATCATCGAAAACTGCAACCCCAGAGTCATGATCTGCGATGACGCCATGAAGGAAGCAGCTGAAAATCTGCAGTTTACGGGAGAAATTCTTAACTATAATGAAATTAAGGATTATCCCCAGGATGCGGAAGTCCTTGGCAAAATCCGGAATCAGGCCATTGATACCGATCCCATCTATATTGTATTTACCTCCGGCTCCACAGGGGTGCCCAAGGGAGTATGTGCCTGCCACAGATCGGTGCTTGATTATGTAGAGCAGCTTTCCGAGGTACTTGCATTTGGAGAGGATACAGTTTTTGGCAATCAGACACCGCTCTACTTTGATGCCTGCTTAAAGGAATTGTATCCCACAATAAAATTCGGTGCCACCACGTATCTGATACCGCATAAGTATTTTATGTTTCCGGTGAAGCTTGTAGAATATATGAATGAGAAAAAGATCAATACCATCTGCTGGGTGGTATCGGCACTTACCATGATTTCTGCTTTCAAGACCTTTGATACCGTCATACCAAAGTATTTACATACGATTGCATTCGGCAGTGAGGTCTTTCCCATTAAGCAGTTTCAAATCTGGAGACAGGTATTGCCACAGGCAAAATTCGTTAACCTTTACGGCCCCACGGAAGGCACCGGCATGTGTTGCTATTACGAAGTAAACAGAGAGTTTGCACTGACAGATACGATCCCCATCGGCAGACCTTTTAAGAATACGGAAATTCTTCTATTGAATGAAAAGGATGAACTTGCAGCCGACGGCGAAGCAGGCGAGATTTGCATTCGCGGCACATCTGTCACGCTGGGATACTACAATAATCCTGAGAAAACGAAGGAAAGCTTTGTACAGAATCCCTTGAACAAAGCATATCCGGAGATTATTTACAGGACCGGTGATATCGGCAGAAAAAACGAGTACGGCGAGCTGGTTTTCGTATCCCGCAAGGATTATCAGATCAAGCATATGGGTCACAGAATTGAACTGGGGGAGATTGAAGCCAATGTAAATCAGCTTCCCGGTATCAAGCTTTCCGGCTGTGTTTATGATGATAAAAACGGCAAGATTGTGCTGTACTATGTAGGAGACATGGAGGAAGGGGAACTGACAAAGACCCTGAAGGAGAAGCTGCCCCGCTATATGCTTCCCAACAAAACTTACCTGCTCGAGAGCATGCCTTTTACCGCAAACGGCAAAATTGACCGCAAGCAGCTGAAGCAGTGGGTGGAAGGCGGCATGCGGTGAGCCGGGTATGCCTGCACAGGGTATGCCTGCATAGGGCATGATTGCACCGGGTATGCCTGCATAGGGTATGATTACACCGGGTATGCCTGCATAGGGTATGATTACACTTGCAACAATTGTGTAGACAATGATTTGGAGTTGTAGCAATTTCACCCCATGAAGCATACTAAAATGGGAAGATGTGCGAGATAGTATGATGAAACGCAAACCGGGAAGCATACTAAAACAGGAAAATGTGCGCGATGGTATGATGAAATGCATACCGAGAAGCATACTAAAATGGGAAGATGT
>JBJFCA010000024.1:0-6244 GCA_051888725.1 Lachnospiraceae bacterium | reverse complement strand
ATGAGGAGCATGGTATTAGAGTTTACGGAAGACAGAACCTGTCATTTTGCGGACAGACAGTACATGCTGGGTGACTCTCTGCTGGTTGCACCGATCTTCAATGAAGAAGGTATTGCCGATTATTATCTGCCTGCAGGCCGCTGGACCGACTTCTTTACCGGTGAGGTCAAAGAAGGAGGCAGATGGATAAAGGAGAAGCACGGTTACTTAAGTGTTCCTCTTTTGGTAAAAGAGAACTCCATCGTGGCAATCGGTGCCCATGATGATAAACCGGATTATGATTATGGGGAAGACGTGGAACTGCGAATCTTTGAACTGACGGAAGGCAGTACCATTTCCCAGACGGTATACGGCATGGATCAGACGGAGGAAGTAAAGGTCTTAGTAACCAGAGAAAACGGCAGAATCTCAATCCTGACAGAAACGGATAAGCTGATCAGCACACGTCTGGTGAACTGTGTGGCAAAAACGGCTGAAAATGCTGAAATGCAGGTTGCAGGCAATGACACTGTGCTGACAGAGATCTCCGGCCCCGTGGTAGTTACGCTGTAGCGAGGGAGAAGAAGCATTATGAATTTCAAAAAGAACCGTTTACTGACATTTATGAGCAAACGAAAGATCAGACAACAGCTGTATGTGATCTATATTGTTGCGGTCGTTCTGCCCATAACGGTAATCGGTTCTTTTTTGCTGGGAAATACCGGTCATCTGTTGTTTAATTACTATGAAAACCTTTTGAAATCCGATAACCTGAGAGTAAAGACCATACTGTTTGAAATCACCACACAGATCTATAACATGTCGGAGAACATTTCCTTTGAAGATTCCCTGCAGGATATTTTGTCCAGCGACCGTGAATCCGCAGGCAAGGCGGATGCCTATGCGTATACCACTATAGACAATTATATTTCCAGTCATGCGGAGATTGAGGACATTACCATTTACACGGACAATATCTATGCAGCGGATTACATGCACTTTGCATGGGCGGATGAAGATATCAGGAAAACGGACTGGTATCGGAGAGCCATGACACAGGCAGGCGTATTCTGGATTCCCATGGAAAAATATGATAAATACGGTAACTCCTATTGGAATCTGGCACTGGTACGCAGGATTACGGTGATGGATGGCGGCTATCAGGCAGTTCTTGTGATTAAAATCAGTGACAATTATCTGCAGACCCGTATCGGCAGCAATGAATACCTGATCAGTGCGGCAACGGACGACGGGACCATTATTTATGATTCCACCAGAAAACACTACGGGGAAAAAACCAATGTGGAGATTGATTACCGGGACAGCTATTACCAGTACTTAGGTCCTGCCTGGTATGGTGCGAAATCTTATTTTACCAAGCTGGATACCCTGAATCTGTACCAGAGCAACAGCAGGGTCTATGTGATTACCATGAATGAATCTGCCTATAAGGATATTCTGACCATTCTGATCACCTGCCTTCTGATTATTGCAGCAGCACTTACGCTTCCCTTTATGCTGATTTATTATTTTACCCGGTATTTTACCAATCGTGTGTCGGTTTTAAGAAACGAAATGAAAAAAGCAAGCAATGAAGAGTATGAGGAAGCAGCCACTTTTGGAGGCGAGGACGAGCTGTCGGAAATATACGCCGACCTGCAGATTATGGTGAAAAAAATAAAGGAAAAGGATGCCCGCATGTATGAGGCAAAACTGTCTGAACAGCAGCTCTTAAACGAGCAGCAGGTGATGGAGATGAAGATGCTGGCGAGCCAGATCAATCCGCATTTCCTGTATAATACGCTGGAAAGCATCCGCATGCAGGCTCTGACTGCCGGGAATAAAGAGGTAGCCAATTCCATCAAGCTTCTGGGCAAATCCATGCGTTACGTACTGGAAAATACCGGCACAGCCATGGTGACGCTGAAAAAGGAACTGGAATATATGGAAAACTATCTGCAGATTCAGCGGATCCGCTTCGGCACCCGTTTTGATTACAAAATCACCATGCAGGAAGGGTTTGATCCCAACCGTTACATGATCCTGCCGATTCTTTTACAGCCAATTGTGGAGAATGCCATAGTCCACGGTATGGAGCAGGTAGAAGAAAACGGCCTTATCAGCGTGTATATAGAAGAAAACGGCGGGAGGCTGACTGCCTGTATTTCCGATAACGGATGCGGTATGACAGAAGAAGAACTGGAAGAACTGCAGATCAAAATTTCCCAGAAAACGCTCAACAAAAAAACAAGCATCGGCCTGTGCAACATAAACCGGAGAATCCGGCTTCTCCATGGGGAGGAATATGGTATCAAGATAGAAAGTACGCTTGGTGAGGGAACCTGCATAACGGTAATTCTGCCAATTGTGAATCCATAGTGATGTACAATTTTGTCCGTATAAGATGTCAAAAAGGAATGGTTTTTTTATTTTTTATCTTCCTATAAACTTAAGAATATCAACAGTGTGGCAAAGCCACGGATTCTTATAGGAGGATAACAAAATGAAAAAGAAAATGAAGAGATTCTTCGCTTCTGTTCTGGCATTTGCAATGATGTTTTCTACACTGACCTTTACATCTGCCGCTGCGGAAGATGAGTATCAGATGTTCCTTGCCATTGGTGCTGACGCTGCAGCAGAAAATGACTGGGGATATCAGTTCTATGGGGATGGCGCATCCGGCAATGTAGGTGATGTGACCGCAACCACAGCAACCGCTAAGGTTGGCGATACCGTAACAATCGGCTTAAGCTTTCCTTCCGAGGTTGTATACACATGGTTCATAGCACCTGTTATGGTTGCAGAAGGTGTTGGCAATGTAGATTATTCCATTGACAGCATCATGATGGATGGCACTGATGTAACGGATCAGGTTGACTTTTCCGCCGGTAAAGCTTTCTGGTATGAAGGTACCGGTGATTATACAGAGACCCAGGCTATTCGTCTTGCAGGCGGATATAACGAGTGGGGCGACAAGTATATGGCAGAAGCACCTAAGGGCTTCAAGGAGATTACCTTTACCATTACCCTGAATGCCGTAGAAGAGGGCGCTGAACAGGGCGAAGCTACCTTAAGTGAAGAAAGCTATGATGCTTTCATCGCAATCGGCGCTGATAAAGAAGCTGAAAATGACTGGGGTTACAATTATGCAGGTGAAGATGCTGAAGGCATCACTGCTACCACAGGAACCTTAAAGAGTGGTGAAACCACAACACTTTCCCTTGATTTTGATTCCGAAGTTTTTTACACATGGTATGTTGCACCTTGTATGATCATGGATGATACTTCTGTACTTTCCGATCAGTCCACCTTCGAAGTTAAGGTTTACCTTGACGGTGAAGAAATCGCTACAGATCTTTCTGCTGGTAAAGCGTGCTGGGCTGAAGGCACAGGCTCCTATGATGAGACCAAGTGTGTTCGTATCGGCGGCGGTTACAACGAATGGGGTGACAAGTATCTGGCAGAATCCCCTAAGGGCTATAAGAACATTACGTTTGAAATTACTCCCCAGATTTACGTGGCAGCACCTTCAGAAGAAACAACTGCAGTAGAACCCGTAGATCTGAATGGCAAATACAATGCATATATCGGTATTCAGACCCCTAACTGGTCCTTCCGTAACGCTTATGATGAGCCTTCTTATGGCCTTGGCACAGATTATTTCAACCAGATCACAGGCTGGGATGCTGACAACAATGCCATTACCATTCCCGGCACCATCACCGATGCCGTAATCGAAGGTAACGGTACCTATACCGTATCTGTTACCGGCTTAAGCTTCCCTGATGGAGAATTCTCCTCTCAGGAATACCTGAACCTGATCTTTATCTCAACCGATATCCCTAACTCCGGTGAAATTACTTTCTCCGATGTTGAGTTAAAGATTGACGGTAAGAGTGTAGACCTTCCCAACGGTCCTATTCTGGATCCGGATTCTAAGGAAGTAACCAAGATCCTTCTGCAGAACATCTGGAACAACGACTGCAAGGAAATCGGCTACTATGCAGTACCTATGACTGATATCAGCATCACCTTTACCGTAAGCGGATTTGCTTATGATAAGGCAGCTGAAGAAGCAGCTCCTGCAGAAACCGAGGAAGCACCTGCAGAAACCACTTCCGCACCTGCAGAAGAGAAGAGCAGCAATACCGGTCTGATCATCGGTATCGTAGTTGCAGTCGTAGTTGTAGCAGGCGTAGTCGTAGCAGGCGTAGTCGTATCCAAGAAGAAAAAAGAAAGCAAATAAGGAATACTGAACATGATAAAAACCTTCAGGCTGATGTAATATCATTACGCAGTTTGAAGGTTTTTTTATGCCCTGCCCATAAAAAGTTACTGTATTTTCTGTCCAGTAATTGCGGTATTTTTTGAAGCGATCCGAAGGTATAATAAAATTAATCTGAACAAACTGTGAAATGTTTATGAAAGGAGTTTGAAGTGAGATGAAAAAAAGCAAAACGGGAAAGGAAAAAGTGGCAGGATATGTTTTTTATTTATCCAGAATCGCAGCGCTTTTATCCGTGGTACTGATTTTCCTGCCGGCATGTAATCCGGCCAAGATCTGCGATTATGTCAATAAGAATATGTCCCTGTTTACTTCAGGTGTGGCTTATGGGGACCTGACAAAGCTTTGTGTCCGTGCTTTTGACAGAGGCTGGGTACATGAATACTCATTTATAATTCTCTTTATCGGAAGTATGGTTACCTGTATCGGTATTCTGGGTTCTGCAGCCATGGGTTGTATGTCACTCGGCAACAATAAATTAAAGAGACTGGGTAACTGGTTTGGAATCGGCGGTTCCGTCCTGCAGTTTGCCGGTCTGGGAGGCATTTTACTTGCTTACAGCCAGATCGCACAGACATCCAAACCGGAAAAAGTGATTCCGAATCTGCCTTTGGGTAACTGGCTGCTGTTCTTTATCATGGCTGTGGTGATTCTGCTCACCAGTGTGGTGACACAGTGCCTGCTTCCCAAACCTGAGAAGAATGAAAAATATGAAATGGAGTCTCAATACAAACTCTTTTTAATGTTCCTTCCGTTTGCAGCTTTGTGCTTTGTCTTCTCCTATCTGCCGTTATACGGCTGGAGATATGCATTCTTTGATTATACCTCCGGTGGTACGCTCTCTGCTGACAACTTTGTAGGCTTCAAGTGGTTTACCATGTTGTTTGAAAGTGAAGCGACCAGAAACGACGTCATCCGGGTTTTAAGAAATACGCTTGTGATGAGCGGCCTCGGGCTTCTGACCAGCTGGTTTCCCATGGCATTTGCCATCCTGCTTTCCGAAGTGAAGACGCCGTGGGTGAGAAAATTTGTACAGACCTTCACGACGATTCCCAACTTCATCAGCTGGGTTCTGGTATACGCAATCGCATTTGCAATCTTCGCAACAGACGGATTTATCAGCAGTATGATGGTAAACAGCGGTGTCTGGGCAGAGGGAAAAAATATGCTGATGAGTGCTTCCGGTCACTGGTTTAAGATGCTTGGCTGGGGAATATGGAAGGGTATCGGATGGAGCGCCATCATATACATAGCCGGGATATCCGGTATTGACCAGCAATTGTATGAGGCAGCTACGGTGGACGGCGCCGGACGTTTCCAGAAAATATGGCATATTACCGTGCCCGGTCTGCTTCCTACCTTTATGGTAATGCTCCTGATGGCAATTGCAGGCATTTTGAGCAATGGTATGGATCAGTACATGGTATTTGATAATCCGAACAATACCAATGTCAACATGGTACTTGACTACTATGTATATAAGTTAGGTATTATGGACGGCAATATTCCGTTTGCAACCATGGTCGGTATGGTGAAGTCGGTAGTCAGCGTGGTACTGTTGTTTGCGGCAAACGGCGTATCCAAACTGCTGCGTGGCGAAAGTATTGTGTAGGGAGGTACGAAAGATGGCTGATCTTGAATTAAAAAAGAAAAGTGCCTTGGGTGAGTGGAAAGAGAAAAAAGAAGAACAGAAAACAGAAGCAAAAACAGAAAAAATGTATTATAAGACCCACAAGGTCGGATATAAGCGCACTGTGGGAGACGTGATTTTTAATATCTGCAATTATACCTTTTTTATCCTGTTTACCATCATCTGTATTTTCCCCTTCTATTATCTGTTTATCAATACGATTTCAGATAATACGCTGGTCAGCAAGGGTCTGATCAATTTCATTCCGCAGGGGCTCAATCTTAATAACTATATTAACCTGATTAAGGCAGACGAGGTTATGCAGGCATTTCTGGTTTCCATCGGCAGAA
>JBJFCA010000023.1:0-6247 GCA_051888725.1 Lachnospiraceae bacterium | reverse complement strand
GAAACCGGAAAATAGACGGGCGGCACTGCATATAGTAGTATAACTTTCTATTTGGAGTATGCCGATGGCTTTTTGCAGAACAGTGATTCATATCATACAGCCCGGGGATTCTTTTTATAAGCTGGCACAGAAATATCGTACCACCGTGCCGGATATTATGATGCGTAACCCCGGAGTCAATCCTTATAATCTGCAGGTAGGAGGAAAACTGTATATCTGTTCCGGTGTGGGACAAAATGATATGCAGGAGGAAGAACTTAAGGTAAATAATGAAATGAGAATGGCGTGGATGCAGCATATTTACTGGGAGCTGCTCTATCAGTCTGCAGTGATTCATGACCTGCCTAACAGGAAGGCAACGGAAAACAGACTGTTAGAGACAGCAGAGCAGATAGCGGCTGTATTTGCACCTTTTTATTCTGAAAACAAGATTAACAGACTGACAGAATTGTTAAAGAAACACATAGAAATTGCCGGCAGGATGCTGCAGGCTATGAAAGATGGAGATGTCCGGACAGAGGAAACAGAAGAGGCACTGTGGAAGGATAATGCCGCACAGATTGCCAGATTCCTTGCAGACAACAATACAGATTATGATTATGACGAACTGCTTACCTATCTGAACCGTCATCTTGACATGACCAAACGGATTATGGAAACAGAGCTTTCCGGTGATTACACCGAAGTCATCCGTCTTTTCGAAGAAGCGGAAAACCAGACCATGGAACTTGCCGATTACCTGACAGAAGGGCTGATTCGGAAATTTATATAGAGCAGAAAATACTTTGTGGCTTAAAGGAGCTGTTGCACTAAATAAGGTGCGCAGCTCCTTTTGCATTATGGGAAACATAGCAATTCTATTTCCTTTGCAATGGAAACAGGGACAATTAATTCTTGGTAAACGGATAATTCTCCAGCATATATCTTTTTATATGTCCGTTTACACCTCATTTAACATATAAAAGCAAAAAATCAATTTATTTTATCTGTTTCTTCTACTCGCTGCTTACAGATAAAACTTCTGTAAGTCATCTGTTTATATGCAAAATGGGCAATTGGGTGCTGATAAAATGTCATAGCATGATGTTTTATCTGTATCAGCATGTTAAGCGGAGACAAGGTGGTCAAATCGGTCAAGTAAACGTCCGGGAAATGCAAGCGATTGTGGAAAGTGGCCAAATCGATTAAAAACAATGACCGGAAATAAGAGGTGAGGGACTTTGTCCGCAGTTTGGGAAAACATAGAAATTTCTATGTTTTTTTTATAGAATCTGCGTGGTGGTGAAGAGGGATAAGTCAAATCTATAATATTTATAGTATCGAAACAGGTTCCGGGGCAGGAACCGCAAGAAAGGATGAGTAGATTGAAAAAGATAACCAAACAAAAAACTCCCCGTGAAAGCCTGGCGGATAAAGTGTATTACCTCATTCGGGTAGCTGCACTGATTTCTGTTTTGCTGATGTTTTTCCCGGCATTCAATCCTGCCAGAATCAGCGGAATGATCAACAAAAATATGTCATTGTTTACTTCCGGTATTTCCTATTCCAGTCTGATTGCGGAGTTCGGAAGAGCATTTAAGAAAGGCTGGATACTGCAGAGTACCATGAGACTACTTTATGCTTCGTCCATCGGTATGATTGTCGGTATCGCTGTATCAGGTGCGGCAGGCTGCATGTCACTTGGAAATATGAAGTACAAGAAGCTCGGAAACCTCTTATCTGTGATCGGATGTGCGGTTCAGTATGTGGGGATGATTGGTGTCATTTGTGCGTATACAGCAGTCAGCAAGACCTCGAAACCTGAAAAGATTGAGCCCATGTTTCCTGTGGGGCTGATTCTGTTTCTGGTCGTAACAAGCGTTTTGTTTCTGGCAAACCTGATTGTCATGTACCTGCTTCGGGATTCCGAGAAGGAAGAAAAGTTCTTTATGGAAACAAAGTATAAACTGTTCCTGATCCTGATGCCTTTCCTGGTACTGGCTGCAGTGTTCTGCTACCTGCCTCTGTTTGGATGGCGATACGCCTTCTTTGATTACAAACCGGGCGAAACGCTTACCATGGATAAATTTGTAGGCTTCAAATGGTTCAAGGAATTATTTATGAATTCCGCAACCGTAAAGGATATCGGTCGTGTCATCAAAAACACACTGGGAATGAGTTTGCTGGGAATTTTAACCAGCTGGGTACCGGTTGCATTTGCAATTTTCCTTTCAGAAATTAAGAATACACATTTCAGAAAATTTGTACAGACTTTTACAACCATTCCGAACTTTATCAGCTGGGTTCTGGTATACGCCATTGCAGTCTGCCTGTTCTCTACAGACGGATTTATCAGCAGCATGATGGTAAATATGGGTGTGTGGAGTGAAGGCAGGAACATGCTTATGAGCGGGTCCCATACATGGCTGAAAATGTGGGCCTGGGGCATGTGGAAAGGAATCGGATGGAGTGCCATCATTTACATAGCCGGCATTTCCGGTATTGACCAGCAATTATATGAAGCCGCCAGAGTGGATGGCGCGGGCAGGTTCCAGAGAATGCTGCACGTGACCATTCCCGGACTGATGCCTACGTTCTGTGTACTCCTTTTGATGTCCATCGCAAATATCTTAAACAATGGTATGGAACAGTATCTGGTATTTAAGAATTCTACCAATACCGATGCCATTCAGGTACTTGACCTGTACGTATATCAATTGGGTCTTGTAAAGAACATCATACCGTTGTCTACAGTAATCGGTATGCTGAAATCCTTAATCAGTGTCACATTGCTGTTTGTTGCAAACCGGATTTCCAAACTGATCCGTGGCGAAAGCATCATTTAGGGAGGTGTCAACATGGAAAACAGTATTACGAAAACACAGGACAGCAAGCCTGTCAAGAAAAAATACAAACCCGTTAAAAAACGTCTTACGAAACAGGATATTATTTTCAACATCATTAACTACAGTATTTTTGCCCTTTTTACTTTGACTTGTATTTTCCCGTTTTACTATTTGTTCATTAACACGATCAGTGATAATGATCTGGTAATCAAGGGTGCCATTAATTTCATCCCGAGAGGGATTCATTTCGGAAACTATGTTTCCCTGCTTGCCAACAAGGACCTGATGGTTTCCTTTGGCGTGACGGTGGCAAGAACCGTAATTGGAACCTCCCTGATGGTAGCAGCCTCCGGTCTCATCGGTTACATCGTAACCAAGAAGGAATTATGGGGCAGAAAAATCTGGTATCGTTTTTTAATCATTACCATGTATTTTAATGCAGGTCTGATTCCCTGGTTTTTGAACATGCAGATGCTGGGACTTACCAACAATTTCCTGGCTTACATCATTCCGGGAATTGTAGCACCGTACAATATCATTCTGGTCAAAACTTATATTGAGTCCATTCCGGCGGAGTTGGAGGAAAGCGCCTTTATGGATGGTGCAACTCACATGGTAGTGTTCCGAAAGATTATCTGGCCGCTGTGTAAGCCCATTCTGGCAACGGTAGCAATTTTCGGTGCAGTCGGCAACTGGAACTCCATGCAGGACTCCCTGATCCTCATGCAGTCCGCACCCCAGCTGTATACGTTACAGCACAGACTCTACATTTACTTAAATCAGGCGTCCAATCTGAAGGCACTCATGGAATCAGCAGGTGCAGTCAGCGAAGCAGCCGTTAAATCGGCACTGGGTGGAAAAACCATCAAGTATACCATTTCCATGGTTACGGTAATCCCCATCCTGATCGTATATCCCTTTATGCAGAGATATTTTGAAAAGGGTATCATGCTTGGCGCAGTTAAAGGTTAATCAGGTGTTATCCGCATAAAGCGGTTACATATAACACAAAAAGAAGGAGGAAGAAAAAGAATGAAAGCAAAAAAAGTCATTGCACTGTTGCTTAGCGCGGTTATGACTTTGTCACTTGCAGCATGCGGCGACAAGGAAGCATCACAGACCCCTGAAAGCACAAGTGCAGGAAATGAGGAGACAACTGCCTCAGTTGAACCTACTGAAGAAACCAATGAGGGTGTAGACCTTTCTGACATTATCCCGGAGGAAACCGTAACGCTGGATGTTTATGATCAGCTTGCAAACTATTCCGGTGAGCAGGTTGGCTGGTTTGCAGAGGTTATGCTGGAGAAGTTCAATGTTAAACTGAACATCATCTCCAATGCAGAAGGTGTATTTGCAACCCGTATGGAATCAGGAGATTTAGGTGACATTGTAATTTGGGGTGATGACTCCAATGATTATCAGCAGGCTATTGAACAGGGCATGCTGTTTGACTGGAATGAAGATGACCTGTTAGACGAGTATGGTCCTTACATTAAAGAGCATATGACATTTGCTCTGGAGAAGAATAAAGAGATCTCCGGTGGAACCGTTTATGGTATCGGTCATGATATTGCCGTTGATGCAGAAGCCCGTCAGGACATTATGTATCAGTGGGACCTTCGTTGGGACTTATATAAGGAATTAGGTTATCCGGAGATCAAGGATCTGGATGACATGGTAGACGTACTGGCGCAGATGAAAGAAATCTGTCCTACCGATGATAAGGGCAAGACCACTTACGGTGTTTCCTTATTCAATGACTGGGACGGCGACATGGTAATGTTTGTTAAGAGTACCGCATCTGCTTACTACGGATATGATGAATTTGGTTTCGGTCTCTATGATCCTGAGACACAGACCTATCATCCCTGTCTTGAAAAAGACGGCCCTTATCTGACCTGCTTAAAGTTCTACAACACCCTGTACCAGAAGGGCTTACTGGATCCCGACTCCCAGACTCAGAAATATGATGGTATGGTAGAAGATTTCCAGAATGGTACCGCATTTATGAACGTATTTAACTTCCTGGGCTCCTCTTTATACAACTCAGAAGCTCATGCAGCAGAAGGCAAAGCAATGTATCCCTGCCCTCCTTCCGAGGCTCGTCCCATTGCTTATGGACAGAATGTTTACGGTGGCAACAGACCTTGGACCATCGGTGCTAAGACAGAATATCCTGAACTTTGTATGGCAATCATCAACTGGCTGTGCACTCCTGAAGGACGTATGGTAAGTGAATATGGTCCCGAAGGCGTATGCTGGTACTATGATGAAAACGGCAAGACCTGCTTCACCGACCTTGGACGTACTGCTAAGTTAGACGGCAAGACCAACATGACAGACGGCTACACCGGTGCATTCGAAGATGGTAACTTCAAGATGAACAATACCACATGGGCACTGGATGCAGAAAACCTTGACTCCAACGGCGATACCTTCAACTACAAGAAGTGGGAAAGCTACAACAGCGAACCCGGTTCTGATATCGAAGCTGACTGGAGAGAATTTACCGGCTGCAATACCTTTGATGAGCGTATGGGACAGACCAATTACCGTCTGGCACCCGGAACCATGTATTCTAATGGTGTGAAGTCTGATGAACTTTCTGTAGTTTGGAACCAGGTTGCAGAGTGCATTAAGTCCAATTCCTGGAAAGCAATCTATGCTAAGTCTGACGACGAGTACAATGCTATTGTAGATGAAATGATCAAGCAGGCGGAAGAATACGGCTATGACGAGTGTATCGAATTCCAGATGGAACAGGTAAAACTTCGTGCAGCTTGTGAAGACGCAGTAAGAAAATAAATACTGACCTAAAATAACCAAACAGAATATTGCCATATTCTACAAATAAAAAGAGAGACAGCTTCGAAAGAGGCTGTCTCTTTTTGGACTTATATAGTATAATTTACCCAAAAGAATCTGTCAGAAGTGTTAATACAAATCCGAATAGGGACGAAAAATGGGAGCGTATACTTAAATGGGAATGACTTTTATGAATTTGCAGGTAAAGGCAGGCAGGGAAACGATACCGGAGGAGAGACTGATTCCCGGCTGTGTCGTAAGACAGACAGCCGAGGAATGGTCTTGTGTATTTACAACGGAAAACAGTATCTCGTGGGATAAGTTGTGTAAACTGGGAAGAAGCTTATCTGCCGATCTGCATGTGCCGGTAATAGCTGTTAGTTATTTTGATGATGATGAGTTTTTTATGAGCCTGTATTGTGAGAGGAAAACTGTTTCGTCTTATCAGGCAGGTGCAACACGCAAGTTTTGCAGCGGTCCCCGGAAATGGATAGAAGAGCTTGCAATGTCAGCGGAAGAAGCGTCAGCTTTTCGGTATCTGATGAAAAAAGAAATGACAGCCGGTGAAAGTATCCTTGCATTTTCAAGACTTTTTGGTGCCAATCTGTATATGGATG
>JBJFCA010000022.1:0-6249 GCA_051888725.1 Lachnospiraceae bacterium | reverse complement strand
ACAACTTGGCAAAAATTTTCAAAATGGTTATGTCTGTATATAATGCTTGCGATACCCATCTTTTGCGAGTTGACAAATATGCTGTGGCATACGGGAAGTTATGTGGAATTTCCAATGCGTTTTGGGTATATATTGACATTTACCGGCCTTTCATTTATGGGTAGTATTCTTCAGAGAGGAATGGATGAATCACAAATAAGTGAAGGTGAAAAAGCAGAAAAAATGAAAATGCGTTGGTTGCAGTATCTACGGATTCCTGCTATAGCAGCAATTCCCTTTATTGCTTTGGCCCTATTTTATTTTATGCGGCAATTTACCCAAAGTGGTATTAGAGATACCTCTTTTTATTCTTCCTATTGGTCAATTTTTGCAATTTTAATTGTTACATATGCAATGGCTCTGATTTCAAAGGATAAAAAGGTAATAGTAACGGTATGCAGCATATTGGTTATTCTGCAATTGGGCTTGGGGTGGTACGGATTTCTTGCACCGGAAAATATGTTTTCCATAGAATGTACGGATAGTATTGTAAAAAATACGGAGAGTATTAATGATATTTTTGAGGAAGCTGCTGATCATCGGATTAACAGGGTGAAAGATAACAGCGTATCATTAAATGCTAATTATCCATTTATATTAAAACAGGCATCGATATCGAATTGGACTCTTGGTGCCAAGCCTGCATTTAGAAGGTTTATGGGTAAATTAGGATACAGTACAGACTATACTCGTATTTTGGATAATGGGGGAACATTATTCTCGGATGCTTTTTTACATGTAACAAATTGTATTTCAAAGGAACAATTAAGCAGTCAATTGTATAGCTCAATTATTGAAAAAAATGGGTATATTTATGGAGAGACTAAATATACTTATCCATTCGGATTGCTTGTTCCCGAAACTATAAAAAATTTGAATGGAAATGAAGCAACTTCTGCTTTTAATTTGCAGAATATACTTTTTAAGTTAATCAATCAGAATGAAGAAGACTTGATTGAAATTTATGACGCTTCAAGCTTTTTATTATCTGAAGGAATAACTGAGAACGATACGTATCAGTATGTATTACAAATTCCTATTCAAGATAAAAGCGTTTTGTATATAGAAAATATACAAAATGAAGACCCCAATTTTTATACATTTTACATTAATGGTAAGAATAAAACAATTTCAGCATTGGACTATGAAGAAAATTATGTATATCCGGCTTGTTTTAATAATGGTATAATCGATTGTGGCATCTATCAGAATGAAACTGTGGATTTTGTTATTGAAAGCCTGAATCCAATTATAGAAGGTGAAATTACATTTGGATGCTTAAGTTTGGAAAAAATACAAAACAGTATCGCTGAACAGGAAGCAGTAGAGAGGGTTGTTAAGGCAAATAAGAATAGTCTGTATATGGAGGTACAAAACGACCATGCGGATTATATTCTTATTCCTATCGGATACGATAGCAGTACCATGGTTAAAGTGAATGGCAGAAAAATAATATCACAAACGGTTGCAGATGATGCGTTTTATTTAATTCCTTTAGAAAAAGGTAAAAACGTGATTACAATGTATTTTTTACCTGCCGGTTTGAAGTTAGGTATTTTAATTTCGGTTATTGGTATATTAGCTTTTGTTGGTTCATGGTTTTGGAAAGAGAAGATTGTGTCCTGTAAGCTGGTTCAATCAGTTATGTACATATTGCTTAACATAATGGAAAAAGGAATTATACTGCTTTTATATATTATCCCAATATTGATTACCATAGGGGTGAAAATTTGGTTTCATTTCTATTTGCTAAAACAATAGATGCAAGTATATCATGGGAGAAACAAGGATAAAAATATCATAAAATTTCCGAAAATTCCGCATAAATTTAATTGTATTGCGAATAATAAGAAATGTATGGAAAATTGAAAAAAAAACCTTGAAATCTCCCATGCATCTTGGTATTATATTATATGGGTATGACTAAGATAGAGTTCAGATAGCCGTTTTCCATCATACTGGATAACGGATATTTTTGTCACTGGGAATATAGATGCAATGCTCTTGGCGGCAGATGAATGAATGGAAGGAGGTCACTTTCTATGGAAGGGACACAAATTTTTTCATGCAAATCTGGCAACAACATGAAAAATTTATTTGTGAAAAATAATGATGCCATGTTCCTTAAAGTGGAAAATAACAAAATTTCCGGTAAGGGATATGTATGTAATACGGAGGGGAAAAACGGTTATATTGACGAGTTCGAAGTAGCAATTGAAAAGATTAGTGCAGTAAATGAGACTACATATCTGGGTGAGCAGGCACTGGCAATCAATACAAGACTGGATAATCTGTATGGTTCCAAAAAGGTGCAGCTTATTTTTCCCCAGCTTAAGAATATTGATCTGGCATTAAAGCTGTTAAGAAAGCTGCAGGAGGAAAACGGTGGAGTAAGTGAAGCTCCGAAGCCTGCTCCTGCACCGGCAGCCCCCGCACCGACACCCGGTTCCGCTCTTATGGGAGCAGGAACATCCGGACAGGGATTTACACCTACTACCAGTTATAATCCCAGCCAGCAGGCACCTAATGCATTCCAGCAGCAGGCAGCATCCGGCTCTGCACTGATGCCCAAGGTTGGAGCAGCAGCTACTCCGGGAACCTCCGGTTCGGTCGGTTCTGCCACCATTGGCGCAGCTACCATGGGCGCTTCCAAGGTCGCACCTGCAGCACCTGTAGCACCTGCAGCACCGGCGGCAACACTGAAGCCCGCACCGGTACAGATGATACAGGAGGAAGAAGAGGACGAAGAAAGCAGACGCAGTGAGGATGAGTTTAATGAACGCATGGAAAAACTGCAGGTATTAAAAGACTGCGGTATCCTTGGCGAGAAGGAATACAATGCAAAGAAGTTCGAACTTGTCAGCCAGTTCTGCGATCTGACAGATTTCAATGATAAGATTCAGAAGCTTGTGGTATTAAAAGACTGTGGTCTGCTTTCCGAAAAAGAATTCGAAGCAAACCGTACTGATATTATCAAAGAATGCTGTGATACGGATGCGAATGATACCAAGACTTACCGTAAGAATATACAGAAGCTTGTTTATCTGCAAATCGGCGGCATTATCACGGACGAAGAATATGCAAAGAATAAACAGATTATGGTGGATGATGTGTCATTCAAGCTGAATGACGATCCTGAACTGTTTATGCGTAAGCTGAAGAGGCTTCCTGTTCTGAAAGATTGTCAGATGATCACTGACAAGGAATATAAAGAAAAGATTGCAGATCTTTACAAACTGATTGAAATAGATCCCAAGGAACCTATGGAAATCATGGTTAATAAGATGACCAAGTGGCCGATTCTCTGCCAGGCAAGATATATTACTGAGGCTGAGTTACAGGAGAAGCAGACACCGCTTCTGGAAAGCTGCATGAGTATGCCAATGAACAGTCCGGAGGATATTAAGAATGTAATCGAGAGACTGGTTACCTTAAAAGACGGCAGCTGGCTGACCGAAGCAGATTTCAACGCAAAGAAACGTGAACTTTCACAGAGAATTGATGCAATCCCTGATTATGAGACACGTATTAAGATCTATGTGGCACTGCCTGGCATGGGCTTTATCACGGAAGAGGAATACGAAGCACAGAAGCAGAGATGTATCGACGAAATCTTCTCATCCTATTCCGGTATGGATGAATTTAAGAAGAGAGTTAATAATCTGCTGACATTACATAAAGCAGGAATGCTGACAGAAGAAGAGTTTGTTTCCTATAAAACAAAGCTGATGAGTGATTTATAATGAATTAGAATGAATCAGTCTGAATACATGAACTCAGGTTACATTTTGTGACCTGAGTTTATTTGTGTTATTTGACTAATTTTGAGATGTTTCAAAAAAAACTTGCGTTGACAGTGCTTTTGGTGTATAGTGAAACGCGATTACAAAAATGGAACAATCGGGGGAATTTGGAATGGCAAAATACCTTGTGATCGTGGAATCACCGGCAAAAGTGAAAACAATTAAAAAGTTCTTGGGTTCTAATTATGAAGTGGCTGCCAGTAACGGCCATGTGAGGGATTTTCCCAAAAGCTCTCTGGGGATTGATGTAGAGCATGATTATGAACCGAAATATATTACAATCAGAGGGAAAGGGGAAGTACTTGCCAATCTTCGTAAGCTTGTGAAGAAGGCTGACAAGGTGTATCTTGCAACTGACCCTGACCGTGAGGGGGAGGCAATTTCCTGGCATTTATATTATGCCTTGAAACTGGAGGATAAAAAGACATATCGTATTACGTTTAATGAAATCACCAAGACGGCGGTTAAGGAATCCCTGCAGCATGCCAGAGAGATAGATATGAACCTGGTAGACGCCCAACAGGCAAGAAGATGCCTGGATCGTATGATCGGATATCGGATTTCTCCGCTTTTGTGGGCAAAGATAAAACGAGGTCTGTCCGCAGGACGTGTGCAGTCTGTGGCACTGCGGATCATTTGTGACAGGGAAAAGGAAATCGATGCATTTATTCCGGAAGAATACTGGACAATAGATACTGCTTTTGAGGTAGAGGGCGAGAAAAAGCCTCTTCTTGCAAAATACTACGGAAAAGGGAACAGCAAAGCGGCTATTTCCAATAAAGAAGAAGCAGATGCCATCCTGTCTTCTTTAAAAGATGCGGCTTATCAGATTACGGAAGTAAAAAAGAGCGAAAGAACAAAGAAGGCTCCACTGCCTTTCACAACATCTACCCTGCAGCAGGAAGCCAGCAAGGTGCTTAATTTTTCGCCCCAGAAGACCATGCGCCTGGCCCAGCAGCTTTATGAAGGCGTTGAAGTAAAAGGGGAAGGCACGGTAGGTCTCATTACTTATCTGCGTACGGATTCTACCCGTATTTCGGAAGAAGCAGAAAAAATGGCTGCTTCATACATCACGGAAAACTACGGCGCAGAGTATGCGGGAGAAGGCACGGAAAAAAAGAGTGCACAGAAGATACAGGATGCCCATGAAGCAATCCGGCCTACAGCCATCAGCCGTATTCCCGCCGTCTTAAAGGAACAGCTTCCAAGAGATCTGTTCAGGCTGTATCAGCTGATATGGAAACGTTTTACGGCAAGCAGAATGCAGGCGGCAAAGTATGAAATGGTGTCCGTGAAAATCGGCGCGGGAGAACACATTTTTACGGTGGCTTCCTCAAAGCTTACCTTTGACGGCTTTATGAGTGTTTATACACAGGAAGATGAGGAAAAGGAAGAGAACCAGCTTCTGACCGGAAAACTGGATCAGAATACAAAGCTAAAGCTGCATGAGTTTAACGAAAAGCAGCATTTCACGCAGCCGCCTGCCCATTACACGGAGGCATCTTTGGTACGTGAACTGGAAGAGCTGGGAATCGGACGTCCCAGTACCTATGCGCCTACCATAACCACAATCATGGCAAGACATTATGTGGTAAAGGAAAATAAGAACCTGTTCGTTACAGAACTGGGTGAAGTGGTGAACAAGATGATGCAGGAAGCTTTTCCTGCTATTGTGGATGTGAACTTTACGGCTAATCTGGAAGCCCTGTTGGATGGCGTGGAAGAGGGTAAATATAACTGGAAAACTGTAGTAAAGAACTTTTATCCGGATCTTGACGAAGCAGTGAAAAATGCGGAGCAGGAGCTTTCCAAGGTGCAGATTGCTGATGAAGAATCGGACGAGGTCTGCGAACACTGCGGCAGAAGAATGGTTATTAAATACGGCCCTCACGGAAAATTCTTGGCATGTCCCGGCTTCCCGGACTGCAGGAATACCAAGCCTTATTTTGAAAAGATTGGCGTAGCCTGCCCTAAGTGCGGTAAGGATATCGTGATTAAAAAGACAAAAAAAGGCAGAAAATACTATGGCTGTATCGGCAATCCGGAATGTGATTTCATGGTATGGCAGAAGCCTTCTGCGGAAAAATGTCCGAAATGCGGCGCCATGATGCTGACAAAGGGGAATAAGCTTGTCTGCATGAACGATGAATGCGGATTTGTGAAATAGACAGAAAATTAAAAAAATAGACTGTTATTACATTGAAAAATAAAATGATGTATGTCAAAATGTAACAGTAACCGGTTTTTTGTTAACAGGTGATGGTAGTCAACCTGATATCTGGAGGGTAACATATGAGCAGTGTGCAGCTATTGGACAAAACCAGAAAAATCGGAAAATTGTTACACAACACTAATTCCAGTAAAGTAGTTTATAACGATATTTGTAAACTAATGCGTGAAATATTGA
>JBJFCA010000021.1:0-6259 GCA_051888725.1 Lachnospiraceae bacterium | reverse complement strand
CAGGGATATGATAAAATGATACCCCTGCCTTCCTCCGGTCTGCCCGAACATTTCCTTCGTTCCTATCATCTGCTCATAAGCAAAATCCGGCAGACAGTTAATACCGCCCACCAGACTTCCATTTTCGGTCTTTGCTTCATTACAGATATAAGCTATGGAATGTTTCAGATGCGCCGCCACATTCCCACGCTCTGCCGACTTCATACACATAATCTTTGTTATTGCCATAATCATCGCCACCTTTCCACTAACTGCTTCATCAGCTGTATTACCTCTTCCAGTGCCCGTGTCATCTTAAGCACATCCACATTTCCAAACCACTTGGACTCATTGCAATGCTTTGCCATCTGATTGATGTTTGTGGCTATTCCGCTAATCTGACGGATAAGGTTCCTTCTGTCCTCTGCGTGCGTCACATCCACTCCACCGTGAACAATCAGCTCTCGCAGATACTTACTCTCATTCATTCCGGCAGCCTTGGCATCCTCCGATAGCTTGCGAAGCTCATATTCCGATAGTCGAAATGTCCGGTTCTGCCTTGCCGTACTCTTTTTTGTTATCTGTTTCTCCATCTAAAAATCCTCCAATCATTCAAATAGTTGCTACACTCCTTCTGCTCACGAAAATCTCTTACACCGCTGTGAACAGAATTTCTTTCAGATAAAAACTGCAAGATACGGAAATCGCAATGCGTTTCCAATCTTGTTAGGGACAAAAGCCCCTAAAACCCCGATATTTATACCGATATTTCGCAGAAATCCACCATTGCAGATGAATTTCTGTAAACAAGAGGCAGGACTACCGGCGAAAATGTAATACACTTTCTGCCAATATCCTGCCTTTTGTTTTACAAACCGTTATACGGATAAAAGGGCAATAAAAAAACTGTCAAACATATCTGGCTCATTTGAACCATTTTGTTTCACAGTTTTACGCTATTTCCCTATTCTGTTTTACGATTTGTGTTACACTCTCTTTGCGTTATCTTTCTCCAAAGACTTCTTATCTTCTTCCTTGTCCCTGCACTTCCATAATGCCATTGGATGCTTTGCTACATTCCTAAGCTCATCACTATCCCCGAATACCCAGTCAGGATAATAATTTCCTTCTGAAAAAGCCTTCCAGAACAGTTTTTCCTCCTTTGTTGGTACCAGAATAGATGTAAGATAGTCTCTTACTTCCCTTTGTGCAAATTCCAGGTCAAATCGTTCTCCTTTACGAAGCACCGGATCCAAATCCCGCTTAATCTGCTGGGATGACACTTTACCGATATTATCAAGCTCGAATTTTTCCGGTGGCTGTGCTGCTCCGATTGCACTATAGAAGACGACACATTTACGAAACATTGCTTCCTCACTTTCATCAAACAGCCCAAATTTAACCATGTTATGCATGTCATATAAATCTCGTGGAGCCGTTCTTGTAAGTAATGCTACTGTTTTAGAAGCAAATATCTCCAATGGTGCTACGGAAAGAACGGTAAGCTTTTCCTCATTCCATGGCAGTTTTACTTCTCTCCTTGCCACAGGAAGCACATGACAGCGAAGCATATAGTTAATCTCAATCTTAAGATTATCCTTTACCCCTCCACAATTTACATATTCATACACAAAGGAATCCAAGGCATGATAGCTCTTTGATTTCGGACTCAGAAGATATCCGTTTGCCATCATATACTTGCTGATTCTGTCTGTGATAATCTCCCTGTCTGCAAGCATTTCATCCCTTTCAATACTTCTGCAATAATCCAAATCAATATCCACCGAAAGTCTTGGCAAATCAAAAATAGTAAGATTAATGGCAGTGCCGCCTTTTAAGGCAATCCCTTCTGACAAAAGCTCATCCGATTCCATAAACTTCAACACATCCGCCAGACGACACACCTTTTCCAGTGTATCCCTCGGAAAACCCAGTTCTTTTGCCATTCTGCCAAGAGTTAATCTATCCCATTGCATCATAATCATCAACCCCCTTATCTAACAATCCTTTCAGAGAAGCCGGTGCATAAAGCTTCCATCTTTTATGAAATACATTATCCTGTGACTCCTTCATCAGGTAACGCTTTGCTCCAGAGGAACCATTCTCACACGCATCAAAAAAATTGGCTGAAAAATGGAATTCTTCCTGCATTTCTTCAAAAAGATATCCGCATTTCTGATACATAAAACCATTGTTGTTTCTTGCCAGACATTCCAGCACTTTCTGCTCATTCAGTCCCGGCACCAGCATCATACAGCGTATTACTTCCTCAAGTCCTGCTATCTTTTCAAAATCACGGATACTGTCTACAACAGTCTGTTCCATGGATGTCACTCGTATCTTTCCCTGCTGTACTACTTCCATATCAGGCTTACGCTCTATGTGGCGATACAACACTCCGTCATACTCAAAATCGTGAAATCTTTTGTCCGTTGCAACATAACACTCATAAAACACCTGACTTCCATAACCAAATACTTCAAATGCACTGTGATGGGTGATACAAGCATCCGGGAACAGATTGGAACCTATCTGATAACGGGATAACACAGGCTGTTTCGTTTCCATGCTGATTACCACATAAAAATCTCTTTTCACCTTTTCTATCAGCCCTTTTTTCTGGTATTCATAGATCACCTGATTCGCTGCGGTTGCTGTTCCTACAAGCTCTATCAGCTGTTCTCTCGAAAAAGAACCCTTTGCAAGCAGCTTTTCATAATGCTTCATCACGTATCACCTCCTACTGTTTTAAATTCAGCACAATGTATTATTTATTCTTAATACTTTGTACTTTTTTCAAAATAATCTATTTTGAGTTTATCACATAGTATTAGAAATATCAAATACATTGTGCTTTTTTTGAAATTTAATCCTCCTCATTATCTCCAAACATAGCAGACAGAGAAGCCAATGCCCCATCATCCAGCGGCTTATCGGAAATCTCCAGATTATTCTCCGATAATTCTTCCACCGTTTCCTTCATCGGTTCTGTTAACTCTGGTTGTGTATCAGGCTGAATTGATGCTACATTCATCCCCTGCATCTGCATCATGGCAGGGACAGCCGCATAACCGCCTGCCGGCTGTCCCATTGCACTGATAATTGTAGCCAGAATCCTCGTAACGGCATCCTGCATAATCCGCTCATTGTCTGCCTTACTCTGTTTGGCAAAATCCCTGACAAACTCCTGCATAAGCTCCACAGTACTCATTTCTTCCCGAAAACGGATTTCTCCACGGACAAAACAAAGAATCGCCCACTTCACAGCCTCCGTCAGTGAATCATAATACTCTCCCTCATAGACCGCTTTATCCAGCCAGTCCATGATTTCCTTATCCTCCCGGTTCTTATCATTCAACCGGAATGCAATCGACCTTGTTGCCATAAGCTATACCTCCAGATTCTGTGCTAAGTACTGATAACCGAGAGCATTGGCACGGACATCAGTTACATATCGCACATTTTCTCCGGTACAGCTTCCAAAACGTCTCATAACTCCGGCTCCGCCACCGACATACACCACGTTGGTAAAATCAAAGTCAATTTTCAGTTCACGAAGCTTTGCTTCCACCTCAAGAGCATATCTTCTAAGTCCTGCATGGATAGTCTCCATAATAGCTTCCTTATTCCTTGTAATGGCATCCGTATCCCCGGTTTCAATCACTTCGTTGATGATATACTCCGGCACCTCCTTCCCATGCTTTGCAAAGCATTCCTTCTGAATACGGTCAATGGCTGTAATCAGTCCCTGCTGGTAAGTGTGGCACTCGTCAAGAACGGGAACCTTATTCACCACCGACATAATATCAAGTGTCCAAGAGCCGCAGTCCACCGCTGTCAATCTATCCATCCCTTCCATTCGGTTGGCAATGGCAGCATGGCACTGTGCAAATACCCTTACCTTGCCAAAATGCACCACATATCTGTCCCCTTCATAGTAAAAGGATACCTTATCATTGGCACGAAGATAATTCTTAAATTCCTTCTTTTCCTTGCCATAAAGGGTAAGGGGAACTCCCACCGCAAGATTTACCTTTACAACCTTTGCTCCCGTACGCTTCCTTAATTCCTTTGCAATGGCAGCCAGTGTCAGAAGATAGTAGTTTTCATTCTCTGTCTTGGTTTCCTGTTTACCCATCCTTCCCTGACCGATCACATATTTCCTACCTCGAAATTCAAGCAGGTTATCCTTTGTGGCAGGCATAGTCTGCAATTCCGTAATACCATTTTCAAAAATGATACTTGGAGTCTTAATGGAACTCCAGCCGTGGTCAATGGCAATCAGAAATTCAGGAATTAATTCCGTAAAACTTCTACCTTCCATGGTGTTCAAGTTACTTTCTTTTCTCATAATCTCTGTCATAATTACCTCTTTCTCCGGCAATCCGGGTGCCGGTCCCTTGCATAATCTTTTTTTGAATAAAGAATGTCGCTTGCGACATTCTCCGCCTGCGGCGTGTTGCGTCAGCAACATTTTCTGCTCCGCCGCAGTGCGATCCTCGCGGAGCGTTTTTGCTTACTAGGACAATTTCAACGAAATTTCCTAGTAAGCAATAAAAGGTGGCAGCGAAGCCACCACCTTCCATAAAAACAATTCTCTAATGATACTGATACACAATATCCGTAAGCACGGTTTCTTCCGCCACCGTCTTTGCCTGCTCACGCAATTTCCACATCTCCATGGTGGAACCGGGATTCACAGGCGGATGCTTTCCCATATGCTGACTGATTATTACATCCAACATTTCATAAGCTTCCTCATTGACCTTATGCGCTGTCCGGTTGACACAGCCCAGTCTTGTAAGTGTACGAAATCTGCCTCTGTGATTTTCCTTCATATAGGATAACCACAGCAGTCCGTACTTTCCCACCGCCGATAATTCCATATCAGCAGGAACAGTCAGTAACGGATACAAAACACCGTCCTTTTCCACATAAGGAATCTCCATCTTTCCCAAATTACACCGCCTCCTCTCTGAGAATTTCTGCCTTAACGATAGCAGCGGAACTCATAGAACTCTACGCTGTTGCCCTGATACACTCCGGCACACTCAATATAAAAGTAAGGTTCCACTTCCAGTACCATCATCCCGGCTATGTAATCTGCAATCTCTTCCTCACTGCAAAGCCTCTCCCCACTAATGGTGGAAGCAAGGTTTAAATTCGTTTCCACAAATACGGAATAGTAACCGCAACCGTCATAGGGATAATACTCATTGTATTCTTCCTGCGTAATCTTCCCCTCTGCAAGCAGCCTGTCCAGATTTTCGGGAAGCGTTATCATTCCTGCCGCTTTACACTTCTCCACCGCAAGCCTTGCCACACGGTCTGCATCATATCCCACATACTCTGCCTGCGGTATGTTGAAGGTAATCTCAAACACCGGACTTCCATCAGCAGGATTACCTCTGTCATCTGTGGTAGGTTGTGTGGCAACTATTTCCGGCTCACTTGGTGCTTCTGTTGCTGATAGCTCTGATTCTGCTTCTCTCGAAGTATCATTTGCTGTCAGCTCCTCAGTAATTGAAACTTCCACATTAGAACTATCTCCACTCTGCTCCTCTGTCTCAGATGTTTCCGTCTGCTCAGTCCCCACGGATGTATCAGACGTTTCTACTGCATCATTAACAGTTTCCAAGCCCGCATCCGATTCTGACTCTACCATCATCAAATCCGAAACTACATCATCTGAAACAGCCTCGCTGTCTGCATTACCCTTTGGAATACCACCGGAACATCCCGAAACCATCAACACACTACACAACACAAACATAAACCATACTTTCTTTAACATAGAAATCTCTCCCTTCTACTATGATACTGCTGCTTTTGCAAAAATCAGAAAGACCCTTGCCACCAGTACAAATAACAATAAAAACAATTTTGCTCCGTGAAGAACTGCCTTTAATACAAAAAGCACACTCTTCAAAAGAAACTTCATTACTGCAATCAAAATGTTTCCTAACCCCATACAGGACCTCCTCCTTTCCGGGCATTTCCCCTACAAGTGACCAAACTTAAGGAAATGCCATCACTACTTGCTCCAATGCAGCCACGCATCGGAAGGGTAAAAAAATACACCATCCCAAACTTACTTCTTATCGAAGTCTAAGCTTAAGATGGTGTAGTCCATACCCACTCTTGGTTTCATATTCAGTTTTTTGATGCCTTTCTCCACCAATTTTACCGTAACTGATTAAAAATATATAGTTGGACTAACCTCTGAAACGCCCCGTTTATAAGGCTTTCTTAAGCTTGTCACTATTATATCTCAATCCCC
>JBJFCA010000020.1:0-6263 GCA_051888725.1 Lachnospiraceae bacterium | reverse complement strand
ACTTCCTGATACACGCTGCTGCACGAAGACGGCTTTCTTCGTCAAGGCCTGCGAAGGGTTCATCCAAAAGAAGCACTCCGCCGTTATAGGAAAGTGCCCTGGCAAGGCTCACTCTTCTGGCCATGCCGCCGCTTAACGTTTCCACGGGATTTGTCAGCACATCCGCAAGTCCCAGTGCCGTCAGAATTTCCTCCGCTTCATGTCTGGCGGAAGCTGCCGTTACATTCTGCAGAACGCTGCAGCCTGCAAGCAGTCTGTCCTCCTGAAACATCACACTGAAACCTTCTCTTCCTTCTATCACGATCCTGCCCTCACGAAGCGGCAGGACACCCGCAATGGTATGCAGCAGCGTTGTTTTCCCTGCTCCGGATGCTCCCATCAGACAATAAATTTTACCGGGCAGAAATACTTTCGTAAAATGGGAAAAGATTTTGTTTTCCCCGTAACACTGCATAGCGTCCTGTACGGTAACACTGCCTGCCTGCAGAACTTTCTTTTCTTTTTCAGGCTTTCTTAAAAGAAGCGGCTTCCAGGCAAAAAAGCAATGAAGCAGTTTGAGTGCTGCACGCTCCATCAGACAGGCAAGTATGACCACCACAGCAGTCCACGCAAATACACCTGCCGTGTTTAGATATATCTTTGATTCGTACAATGCTGTACCGATTGCCCACCTGGGATTTCCAATGACCTCTGCCGCCACTCCTGCCTTAAAGCCCATGCCGAGAGATGTCTTTACGGCACCCGTAAGAAACGGTGCAAGTGCAGGTCTTACAATGTACAGAAACCGCATGAAAAACGGCAGTTCAAACACCTGTGCCATTACGGAAAGCCGCTGATCCATATGTGTAAGCCCCTCCAGCACATTTACATATAAAATGGGCAGGGCTACCAAAAAGCTGATTGCAAAGGAGAGGCTGTCCGCGCCCCACCAAATGAGCAAAATCACCGTAAAGGACGCCACCGGCACCGACTTTGCAAGCGTCATGACGGGAGACAGCAGTGCCTTTAACTGAGGGCTCTTAAAACTCAAAGCGGCCAGAATACAACCTAAGAAGAAGGCGGAAAGGAAACCTCCCCCAATCCGCAGCAGGGAACAACCTATGGTCTTCCAGAAATCAAAATCGGAAGCCTGTGTCATAAGTGCCATAAATGTTTCCACGGGTCCTGCCACCAGTATTTTATTGTGCACAATAAGGGCTAACGCCTGCCAGATTCCTATCCAGAACAGAACGACAGCGATACCGGTGAAGATGCTCTTTTTACTCTTCATAATAAAACCCTTCTGCCGGAAGTACTCCGCCTACGGAAGCCGGGTTACAGTCGTATAAAACCTTCAGATAACCGGAAAGTGCTTCCTTCATATCCTTTCCGGTCATACAGGTCACGTTACACTGAGGGATTGCCTTTTTCGCTACAGGTTCCTTTGCAATGATACCCTGCTCCACACAAAGAACTGCTGTTTCTTCCACATTTCCGGCTGCAAAATCGGTACTCTTCTTATGCTCCTTAATAAACAGCTCCACCGCTTCTTTGTTTTCTTCTAAAAATGCATTCCGTACAATGGTGACTCCGGTGACGAGACTTCCTTCCCCGGATACGCTGTCCCATTCCTCTGTCAGAGAAGCGCACACCTTCAGTGCCTCATTCTGCGCACATGCCGCCGTTACAAACGGCTGGGGCAGCAGTCCCACCGCTTCCGGATTCTCGGCAAGCAGTGCTGCCACTTCCGTAGCTTCAGACCGGTATTCCAAAGTAACATCATCCATAGACAGTCCATTCTGCTGCAGCAGATACTGCAGTACAAAATCCGGTGTGGTACCCTTGCCAGTCAGATACAGGGTTTTCCCTTTTAGATCTGTCACACTCCCGATATCGTCCCTTCCGGATACCAGATACAGGACACCAAGGGTATTGATATTAAGAACCGTAATACCCCCGTCTGTCTTCTGGTAAAGTATGGCTGCCACATTGGCAGGTATGAGGGCTATATCCAGATCTCCTTTTACAATGAGTGTCGTCAGTTCATCCGCAGCCGTTGCCATTGTAAACGTATATGCATTTGCGGTTTTACCCTGATCAGCTTCCTCCATCAGATGAAGAAGCCCGATGGTCGTCGGTCCTTTTAATGCTCCCACCCTGATTTGTGCACTGTTTTTTTCCTTACCGCATCCTGCCATTACGCCTGCTGCCAATAAAAGCAAAACGGCTACTGCTAAAAAGAGTCCCTGTTTTCTTCTTTTTCCCATTTCTGTCTTCTCCTGTCTGCCTGTCCCATTGTGCTGTATCTTCTGATTCATTCCCCATCTTACAATAATCTTTGGGAAAAGAAAAGAGAAAATGTATAAACCTGCTTCTGCCGGATATACTATCAATAGTCATCAACGGATCCCCCTCCTTTGATGTCTGTACCAACGATAAATATAATACTTATCCTCCCCTTAAAAGATCCCGGACTTACCGTGTAGGCCCGGGACCTTTTTCTTTTATTGTAGGAAACATATTTTTGTGATACTCTGTTAAAGAAGCGGTATTGCGGGAAGGAGGAACGGCATGGTTTCCAATCTGGAATATTATAAGGTTTTTTATTATGTGGCAAAAACCGGTTCCGTGACGCAGGCTGCCGGTATTCTTTCCATTTCGCAGCCTGCCGTGAGCCAGTCCATCAGACAGTTAGAACAACAGACCAAAGCCAAACTTTTTAAGCGTGTTTCCAAAGGCGTGCAGCTGACTGCAGAGGGAGAACTTCTTTATTCTTATGTAGCAAAAGGCTACGAGCAGTTTCTACTTGGAGAAGAACGTTTGAAACAGATGCAGAACCTGGAGCTTGGCGAGATCCATATTGGTGCAAGTGACATGACACTGCAGTTTTTCCTGCTTCCTTATCTGGAACGGTTTCACGAAAAATATCCGGGGATTAAAGTCATCGTCTCCAATGCGCCCACACCGGAGACACTGGACAACCTGAAAAAGGAGCAGATTGACTTCGGCATTGTCAGTTCTCCTCTTGCGGAGGATCCTGCCATCCATGCCATACCTGTGCGCACCATAGAAGATATTTTTGTATGCGGCAGACGATTTATCTCCTATAAAAACCGCACACTGGATCTGTCCGTTTTGGAGACGCTTCCCCTGATTTGTCTCGAGGGCAATACCAGCACCAGGCAGTATATGGATGATTTTCTGCATCAGAACAATGTCACCATCAAGCCTGAATTTGAACTTGCTACCAGTGATATGATCGTACAGTTTGCGCTTCGGAACTTAGGCATCGGCTGTGTGGTAAAAGACTTTGCGCTTCCCTATCTGCAGTCCGGCAAATTATTTGCGCTCAGGTTTAACCAGATGATTCCCAAGCGGCAGTTTCTGCTGGTCACACCGCCCCGGAACCATCTGTCCCCTGCGGCAGCCAATCTGCTTCATCTCATATGTGATGATATAGAGAAATAGTATTTACGGAAAAGAGGAATTTTATGATTAAAAATATTATATTTGATATTGGCGACGTCCTTGTTTATTTTTGTTATCGGGAGTATTTCGCCTCTCTTGGCTATCACGAAGACATGATAGAACGGCTTTCCAAAGCCACCGTGTTTAATGATGTGTGGGTACATTTTGACCGGGGAGATCTTTCGGATGATGAGGTGATCGACCGCATGGCAAAGAGCGATCCCGAAATTGAAGCGGACGTCCGCAGAGTTTTAAGCAACTGTCACGATCTGGTTCGTCAGTACGATTATGCCATTCCCTGGGTCCGCGAGCTGAAGGCAAAGGGATATCATGTGTACTTCCTGTCCAATTATTTTGAAAAGCTGATCCGGGAAAATCCGGAAGCCTTAAGCTTTATTGATTACATGGATGGCGGCATCTTTTCCTGTCGGGTACACGCCTTAAAGCCTGATCCGGAAATCTATCAGGCACTGCTATCCAAATACGGACTTATTCCGGAGGAATGTGTGTTTTTTGATGACAGGCAGGCTAACGTGGACGGTGCCATCGCCGTAGGCATGCATGCTGTTGTTTTTGAAAATCAGGCACAGGCAAAAGAAGCACTATCCCGTCTGGAATAGTGCTTCTGCTTCGTTCTACTTATCTGCTCCGGATTTGTCCTTTTCCATCTTTTTGTTCTTCGTCTCATCCGCTGCTGCATCCTTGTCCTTCGGATCTTCCAGCAGATGCAAGTCTGCCATGGTTTCTTTTCCGGTCAGTTTTCCATACATCCAGATGTAGATCCAGGTGAGAATGGGGATAATGAGTGTGGCCAGTGCACAGCCCATAAACCAGTGCCCGGATTCCGACGTGTCAAAAATTGCAACTAACAATGTCACCACATAAAGCAGCACCAGCAGGATAATGGCAACCCAGGCTGCAATCTGTTTTCCTTTTCTGCTCATGCATACCTCCTATTTCTTAAGAGGGCTTTCACGGTAGATAATGTCCTCCCTGCCCGGACCGTTGCTGACCATGGTAATGGGATAGCCAATCTGTTCTTCGATAAATTCAACATACTTTCTGCAGTTCTCAGGCAGATCTTCATATTTACGTATGCCTCTGATATCGCACTTCCATCCGGGCAGAACCGTAAGAACAGGCTTTGCCTTCTCAAGCTTCGGTGTAACAGGGAAATCGGTGGTCACTTCACCGTCGATTTCATAACCGGTACATACCGGAATCTCATCTAAGTAGCCCAGTACATCCAGTACGGTAAAAGCCACATCCGTGGTTCCCTGCAGACGGCATCCGTATTTGGAAGCCACACAGTCAAACCATCCCATACGTCTGGGACGTCCTGTGGTTGCACCGTATTCTCCGCCGTCTCCGCCTCTTCTTCTTAATTCGTCTGCTTCTTCCCCAAAGATTTCAGATACAAACGCACCGGCACCTACTGCTGAAGAATATGCTTTACATACCGTTACGATTTCCTTGATTTCATAAGGAGGAATACCTGCACCGATGGCACCGTATGCTGCCAGTGTGGAGGAAGAAGTTACCATGGGATAAATACCATGGTCCGGATCCTTTAAGGTACCCAACTGTCCTTCTAACAATATGGTCTTCCCTTCTTTGATTGCCTTATCGAGGTAAGCGGATACATCACATACATAAGGCGCTACCATCTCTTTGTATTCATGCAGCGTGTTTAACAGTTCCTCTGCATCGATAGGAGCCTTGTGATATAAATGCTCTAACAGAATATTTTTGGTCTCCAGTACACGATATACTTTTTCTTTTAACAGTTCCTCATCAAACAGCTCATTCACCTGGAAACCGATCTTTGCATATTTATCGGAATAAAAAGGAGCAATACCGGATTTGGTGGAACCAAAAGAGTTCTTGCCAAGTCTTTCTTCTTCGTACTGATCAAATAAAATGTGATACGGCATCACGATCTGGGCCCTGTCAGAAATAAGAAGCCTGGGTGCCGGTACATTTCTGTCTGTGATAGATTTTAACTCCTTCATCAGAACCGGAATATTCAATGCCACACCGTTTCCGATGATGCTGACCGTATGCTGATAAAAAATACCGGAGGGTAATGTGTGCAATGCAAATTTACCATAGTTATTTACGATGGTGTGGCCTGCATTTGCACCACCCTGAAACCGGATGATAATATCGGCCTTTTCTGCCATCATGTCGGTAATCTTACCCTTACCTTCATCTCCCCAGTTTGCGCCTACTACTGCTTTTACCATAGTGTCCTCCCTTTCATCGAATCACTCGATACCTGTCTGAATGACAGAAATTGATTTTCATACTTGCTTATTTATTATAATAGATTTTATCACATAAGTAAAATCAATATTTATTATATGTGATATGATTAATGCTTATATCAATTGAAAAGAAACGTCTTTGATATGCTCGTCCTTTGTCTCTGCCCTTTGTCTCCGCCCTTTGTCTCTGCCCTTTGTCTCCGCCCGATACGGATAAAACATCATACCATGACATTTTATCCGCATCCTATTGCCCATTTCTGCATATAAACAGACGACCTGCAGAAGTTTTATCTGTAAGCAGCGAATAGACAAAACAGATAAAACAAATTGGTTGTTTGCATTTATATGTTGAATGAGGTGAAATCGGACATATAAAATGATAGATGCCGGAGAATTATCCGTTTACTAAGAAGCAATTGGCTAAGTTGCCATTTCCAATGAAAAAACTCTAGATAAAAGATTCGAAATAAAAGATTCTAAATAGTAATTTTTAAATAGAAAATCCAAAATAAAAAATCCCCTCGCAAGGGGATTTTTATTATTTTC
>JBJFCA010000019.1:3378-6268 GCA_051888725.1 Lachnospiraceae bacterium | reverse complement strand
TGGCAAATAAATATGAGTTAATTTCAAAACTGGCAGAAGAGACAGCGAAAGAAGTTGTAAAAAACGGGGAGACATGGAAACGGTATCTGGATACAGCAGCACGAATTTACAAATATCCGTTTCAGGAACAGCTTTTGATCTATGCACAGCGTCCGGATGCCACGGCCTGTGCCAGTATTGACATCTGGAACAGCCGCCGGTTTAATTGCTGGGTCAACAAAGGGGCAAAAGGAATTGCCCTGATAGATGAAGATGCTCCAAGACCAAGACTGAAATATGTGTTTGACATATCGGATATACATAAGGCACGGCGGATCGGGCGTACTCCTTATTTATGGAAGATGGAACCAGAGCATCAGGAAACGGTAATAGATCATCTGGAACATATCTATGGAGGCACCCGGCAGGATAAAAGCTTTGAGGAACGTCTGCTGGAGATTGCACAGCGTATCACGCTGGACTGCTATGAGGAGATATGGGAGGACCTACAATATCTGACAGAGGGAAGTTATCTGGAAGGGTTAGATGAATATTCCGGAAAAGTCCATCTTAGGGAAACCATGCAGTCCAGTATCTCTTATACATTGCTGGCCCGCTGCGGAATGGATATGGAGAACTACGAAGAACTGTTGAATTTTGACTATATCCATGAATTTAATACGGTTCCGGCTTTGTCACAGCTTGGAAGTAACATTACAGAACTTTGTAAACCGGTCCTGATGGAGATCGGAAAAGCAATCCGTGCTTATGACCGGGAAATATCTAAAAAAAGAGTTGCAAATCGTGACAATTTAGACTATAATGCTTTAAAGCGTGAAAGTGAAAAGCAGAACACTGTTGAGGATGCAAATGAAAATCCGGAAAATAGCAGGAATGAAGAAAGGAGCCAGGATTATGGAACTGACATATCAGAGGAACGGCGATTATTACATCCCGAATATCAAAATGGACGAGCAGCCAGCGGAAGTGCTGACCAAATACGGGATGATGCGGAAGACATATCTGCAGGAACACAAGAAGGGGCTTTACTCAGGACTTCTGCTGACCGGCAGGCTGATGAGCCATCTGTTGGAGATTCAGAAAGCGGCAGAGCAGAGGATGGAGGAAATCACGGAGAAGATGGCAGCGGACGAGGGAGTGACAGAGGAACTGAAATCCAAAGACCAGATGAAATGGATTCAGCTCATGAACAGCATCCGTCATTCAGCAGAGGAGATCGTACTGACAGAACTGATCTACAATTAGAGGAAGCGGAAGAAATATCAGCACAACCTGATCAGGAAATGAAAGAATCGGACAGTGAAGAACTGCCCGATTTTTTCATGCCCGGAGAAGAAACTCCAATCAATGATGCAGGTGGAGCTTCTGTATATGAACAACTTTCCCTTTTCCCAAGTGCAGAAGAGCAGGTCGGGAATATCGCTATTAACCATGCAAATGATATGGTTCCTTTTTCCATGGGTAAACCGATCACGGATGAGATGGTGGATTATGTGCTGCTTACCGGTGGCGGACAGAGAGACAGCAGGCCACGTATTTTTGCAAAATACCAGAAATGGCTGGATTCTGCGAAAATGGCCGAGTTTTTGAAACGGGAATATGGCAGGGGAGGAAAGGGTTTTACCTTTGAGGGAGAGCCTTTGTCTGTCTGGTACGACGAAGATGGAATGAAATTTGCAAGGGTAGATGCAGCCAGATTTCAGCCAATGCGCACGCTGTCCTGGATGGAAGTGGAAGAGCGCACGTACAATCTGATTCTTGACGGAAAATATATGGATGAAGCGGAAATGTGGCATGTACCGACATTGGAAAAAATGGAACTGGCCTCAAAGGTTTACAACTTTTTTCAGGATGAATACGGTTCTGTTCCGAAGGAGCTGGAGATACCACATATCCATCCGGATGCGGAGGAAAAGCTGGCAGAGTATTTTTCTTCGCAGGAAGGAATTGACCAGGTATTAGGCCATATGGATCAGGCCATAGGGGCATTGCAGCGTGGGGACGTGAAAGCTCGTTTCCATTTGGTCTATCGCCCGGAGGATATCCGGGAGTCTGTGAAAGAACTGAAACGCAGACCAATGAAGTTTCCGCCTGCGGAAAATCTGGAAGTCCCGGTGGAGACATTCATTACACAGGATGAAATAGATTACCGGTTGAGCAGGGGAAGCGGTTTTGAGCATGGCTTATTCCGTATCTATGAATTTTTCCAGAGTAACCATGATAAAAAAGAGCAGGCAGATTTCCTGAAAAATGAATATGGGACAGGAGGAAGTACATCTGCCCTTCCAGGGTCATGGCACAGCTATGAGGACCATGATGCAAAAGGGCTTCGTCTCAGCAAAGGAAGCATTATTGAACCATCTGCAAAGGTACTTTTGACATGGCCGAAAGTGGCAGAGCGTATCCGAACCTTGATAGAAACGAACCGTTTTCTGACACCTGAGACGGAAGCCGCCTATATAAAGTGGAAGGCAGAGAAAGAACAGCAAAAACTTGTAGAAGCAAGAAACAAGCTGATTGCGGATACCGAGAAGGAACATTCCGGGGAAATCGCCGTTCTTCAGGAGCCGGAGCAGGAACAGACAGACAACCGTGTAGTGGTGGCACTGGAAAGTACAGAAGACGTTACCGACTACAGTATTGGATTCTTTACTTACCATTATCAGGATGGCAGGGAAGGAGTCCGGTACCGCCTTGTAACGATTGGGGAAGATGGCCGTCTGGAAGCCTATCCGGAAAAGTCAAAATTCTTTATCAATGAGACGGCTGCAAGGGATTATATCGCCAGCCATGCGGAGGAACTGCAGGTGATCCCTTATGATGAGTTAGTCCATCAGGCGGGCAGGGAGATTCTGCAGAACATATCGCAGCAATGGGAAAAACCAGAACC
>JBJFCA010000019.1:0-3278 GCA_051888725.1 Lachnospiraceae bacterium | reverse complement strand
AGGCGGGCAGGGAGATTCTGCAGAACATATCGCAGCAATGGGAAAAACCAGAACCAGAGAAAGAGCAGGATAAAAAAGAACCGGAAAACCCGGAGGGGCAGGGAGAACCTGAAGAGTCGGAGCCGATAAGAGCCGGGTTGGAAACAGAACCGGAGCAGACGGAAGCGGAAAATCAGGATACGAAATCAGACGAACCAGATTTCCTGCAGCCGGATCTGACACCGGAACCAGAGCCACAGCGGGAAAAAGAGAAAATAGATACCGCTGGTGCGATGAATTTCCGCATCACGGATGATGCATTAGGGGCAGGCACGGCAAAGCAGAAGTTTGAGCGGAATGTGGCGGCAATCCAGACACTGCAGCGTATTGAACAGGAACACCGAATTGCATCCCCGGAGGAACAAACTATCCTGTCGCAGTATGTGGGCTGGGGCGGACTTGCCGAAGCATTTGATGAAACAAATCATGCATGGAGCAGAGAATATGCGCAGCTTAAAAGCCTTTTAAGTCCGGAAGAATATGCTTCCGCCAGAGAGTCCACCCTGAATGCCCATTATACTTCCCCGGTAATCATCCGTTCCATTTATGAAGCACTTGGCAGGATGGGGTTTGAAAAAGGAAATATCCTGGAGCCTTCTATGGGGACGGGACACTTTTTTGGAATGCTGCCGGAAGCAATGCAGGAGAGCCGCCTGTATGGAGTGGAACTTGACAGCCTGACAGGAAGGATTGCGAAACAGCTTTACCCAAAAGCAAATATCCAGATCAGAGGCTTTGAGAAAACAGACCATCCCAATGATTTTTTTGATGTAGTGGTGGGAAATGTTCCATTTGGCCAGTATAAGGTGGCAGATAAGCCGTATGACAGGCATAATTTCCTGATCCATGACTATTTTCTGGCGAAATCACTGGATAAAGTACGTCCGGGAGGGATTGTTGCGGTTGTGACCTCCAAAGGGACAATGGATAAAAAAAGCCCGGCTGTCCGGAAATATCTGGCGCAAAGGGCGGAGCTTCTTGGGGCAGTCCGTCTTCCGAACACGGCATTCAAGGAAAATGCAGGGACCGAGGTTACTTCGGATATTCTGTTCTTTAAGAAACGGGACAGGATGATGGATCTGGAACCGGACTGGGTACATCTTGGTGAAAATGGGGATGGGATTGCCATGAACCAGTATTTTATCGACCATCCGGAGATGGTAGTGGGAAAGATGGAACTGGTATCCGGCCCTTATGGGATGGAATCCACATGCCTGCCGGTGGAGGGGAAGCCCTTTGAAGAACAGTTACGGGAAGCAGTCAGCCATGTTGTGGGTGTAATTGAGCCTGCAGGACTGGATGAGCAGGAGGATGATCTGGAAAGGGAAGCAATCCCGGCAGACCCGTCTGTAAAAAACTACAGTTATACCGTGGTGGATGGGGATGTGTATTACCGGGAAAATTCCGTGATGAAGCCGGTAGAAATGGCGGATGCCATGCTGGAAAGGATCAAAGGCATGGTTGCACTGAGGGAAGCAACCAATGAGCTGATCGCATATCAGCTGGAAGAATACGGGGATGCTGTAATCAGGGAAAAACAGGCGGAATTATCCAGCTTATATGATGATTTTACAAAGAAATTCGGGCTGATCAATTCCAGAACCAATAAAAGGGCATTTAACCAGGATGCAAGCTATTATCTTCTCTGTTCTCTGGAGGTACTGAATGAGGATGGGACATTGAACCGGAAAGCAGATATGTTCAGTAAACGTACCATTAAACGGCAGGAAGTGGCTACCTCCGTAGATACCCCTTCCGAAGCACTGGCAGTGTCCATGAGTGAAAAAGCCCGTGTAGATCTCCAGTACATGGAGGGGCTTCTTGGAGGCCCAGAGAACCATGAGCGGGTTGTGAATGAATTGAGCGGAGTTATTTTTAAAAACCCGTTAAGTGATCTAAATGACGATTATGCGGGATGGGAGACTGCCGATGAATATTTATCCGGGAATGTGAGGGAAAAGCTGTCTGTGGCCAGATTATGTGCAGAAAAGCACCCGGAATTTGCCATAAATGTCAGCGCACTGGAACGGGTGCAGCCGAAGCTTCTGGATGCTTCGGAAATTGAGGTAAGGCTCGGTGCCACCTGGGTAGACCCGAACTATATCAATGATTTTATGCGGGAGATTTTTGGAACACCGGAGGCAAAACTGGAACAGGGAATGATCGGGGTACAGTATTCTAATGTGACCGGGCAGTGGAATATCAAGGGCAAGAGTGCCGATTTTGGAAATCCCCTGATAGATGCCACTTATGGCACCCAGCGGGCAAATGCCTATAAGATACTGGAGGATTCACTGAACCTGCGTGACAGCCGTGTATATGACACCATAGAGGAAGATGGAAAGGAAAAGCGAGTCCTGAATAAAAAGGAAACCACCCTTGCAAGCCAGAAGCAGGAAGCAATCCGGGAAGCCTTTAAGGACTGGGTATTTCAGGATGCCGGGCGCCGGGAAGTGCTTTGTGCCAAATATAATGAACTTTTCAATTCCAACCGTCCACGGGAATATGATGGTTCCCATTTAACATTTCCGGGCATGTCGCCGGATATTGTGCTGCGTCCCCACCAGAAAAATGCGGTTGCCCATCAGCTATACGGGGATAACACACTTCTTGCCCATTGCGTAGGGGCAGGGAAGACTTATGAGATGGCAGCTGCAGCGATGGAAAGCAAAAGACTGGGACTCGCCCAGAAATCGTTGTTTGTAGTTCCAAACCATCTGACAGGCCAGTGGGCGTCAGAGTTTTTGACCCTGTATCCGGGTGCAAATATCCTTGCTGCAACCAAAAAAGATTTTGAACCGGCGAATAGGCAGAAGTTCTGTTCCAGGATAGCCACCGGTGACTATGATGCGGTCATTATCGGGCACAGCCAGTTTGAAAAGATTCCACTGTCCACTGAACGGCAGGAAGCTATGATCGAGCGTCAGATTGATGAGATTGAAATGGCAATCGAAACTGCGAAGGCAGAGAATGGGGAACGCTATACCATCAAACAGATGGAAAAAACAAAAAAGTCACTGGCTGCCCGGCTGGAACGGCTCAATGACCGGAGCAGGAAAGACGATGTAGTTACGTTTGAGCAGTTGGGTGTGGACAGGCTGTTTGTGGATGAGAGCCACAATTATAAGAACCTGTTTCTCTATACAAAAATGCGGAATGTGGCGGGCATCGCACAGACGGAAGCACAGAAGTCTTCGGATATGTTTGCTAAATGCCAGTACCTGGATGAAATAACTGGC
>JBJFCA010000018.1:0-6312 GCA_051888725.1 Lachnospiraceae bacterium | reverse complement strand
CAAGCCCCTGCGCCATACGCAGGTAAAAACAATGCCTTATCCGGGATTTCCGACGGATATGCAGCCGCAGATTGCAGTAGCACTGGCATTGTCCAGGGGCACCAGCATTGTTACAGAGAGTATTTTTGAAAACCGTTTTAAATATGTAGATGAACTGACCAGAATGGGAGCCAATATAAAAGTAGAAGGCAATACCGCCATCGTAGACGGTGTCAGCAAGTATACGGGAGCAAACATTTCCGCACCGGACTTAAGGGCAGGAGCAGCCCTGGTACTGGCGGCACTTGCAGCAGACGGCTATTCTGTGGTGGAGGATATCCATTACATTGAACGCGGATATGAAGATTTTCATTTGAAGCTGCAGTCATTGGGAGCACAGATTGATAAAGTGGATTCCGAGAGGGAACTGCAGAAGTTCAAGTTAAAAATCGGTTAACGAAAATGTTGGGGAGCTGTCATGCAAAGGTGCGACAGCTTCTTTTCATCTTATATCACTATTCACAGTAAAATGCGGTGGTACTGTGCCGCAGCAACAAAAGCAGACAGTACAGAAAGAGGAAAAAATGGAACAGGAAAAGTTATTGTTTACTTCAGAGTCAGTTACGGAAGGACATCCTGATAAAATGTGCGATGCCATTTCGGATGCAATTTTGGATGCACTCATTAAAGAGGATCCCATGAGCAGGGTTGCCTGTGAGACGGCAAGCTGTACCGGATTTGTACTGGTGACGGGTGAAATTACCACAGAAGGTTATGTGGATATTCAGAAAATCGTGCGTGATACGGTAAAGGAGATCGGCTATGACAAATCCGAGTACGGATTTGACGGCAATACCTGTGCCGTTATGGTAGCCATTGATGAACAGTCTCCCGATATCGCCATGGGCGTGGACAAGTCTCTGGAAGCAAAAAAGAAAGCGGCAGAGAACAATATGTCAGAGGAAGAACTGGATGCCATCGGTGCCGGTGACCAGGGTATGATGTTTGGTTATGCGACCAATGAAACGGAAGAATTCATGCCTTATCCGATTTATCTGGCACACAAGCTTACAAAACAGCTGACCAAAGTGCGTAAGGACGGAACCCTTCCGTATCTTCGCCCCGACGGAAAGAGCCAGGTGTCCGTACAGTATGATGAAGCAGGAAAACCCATCAGGCTGGAGGCGGTAGTACTTTCCACCCAGCATGATCCGGATGTGACACAGGAGCAGATTCACAAAGATATTGAAAAGTATGTGTTCGATGAAGTTCTGCCTAAGGAAATGGTGGATGAGGATACCAAGTACTTTATCAATCCCACCGGCAGATTTGTCATCGGTGGACCTCACGGGGATGCAGGTCTTACCGGCAGAAAGATTATCGTTGATACCTACGGTGGCTATGCCCGTCACGGCGGCGGTGCATTTTCAGGTAAGGACTGCACCAAGGTAGACCGCTCCGCAGCATACGCAGCACGTTATGTTGCCAAGAATATCGTGGCAGCAGGACTTGCCGATAAATGTGAGATTCAGCTTTCCTACGCAATCGGTGTGGCACATCCCACATCCATTCGTGTAGATACTTTCGGAACAGGTAAACTTTCCTCTTCCAGACTGGTGGAGATTATCAGAGAGAATTTTGATCTCCGTCCCGCAGGCATTATCAAGATGCTGGATCTGCGTCGTCCTATTTACAAGCAGACGGCTGCATATGGTCATTTCGGAAGAAGTGATCTTGATCTTCCCTGGGAGAAGACAGACAAAGCAGAAGACTTAAAGAAATATTTGGCATGAAAACAAGTGAACTGATCAGAAGATTTATTCCTTATTATAAGAAACATACAGGTGTGCTGGTGGCAGATTTATTCTGCGCCAGCCTCACCACTGTCTGTGAATTGATACTGCCCATGATTTTACGCTATATTACCAACACAGGGCTTAACGATATAGCGTCTCTTACAGCGGCAGTCATCGGAAAACTGGCACTGTTATATCTGCTGCTCCGGATTGTGGACTGCGCTGCCAACTATTATATGTCCGATATGGGTCATGTAATGGGAGCAGAAATCGAGACGGATATGCGGCGGGATGCCTATGCACATCTCTTAGAATTATCCAATACTTATTACAACAACACAAAAGTAGGACAGATCATGGGGCGCATCACCAATGATCTTTTTGACGTGACGGAATTTGCACATCACTGTCCGGAAGAGTTTTTTATCGCGGGTGTAAAAGCATTGATTTCTTTTGTGATCCTGTTACGGATCAATGTGGCGCTTACTGTGATTATATTTGCAGTGGTTCCCATCATGACCTATGTCTGTATCAAATTAAACCGCAGATGCCGCAGGGCGTTTGCACAGCAGAGGGTGCAGGTGGGAGAACTGAATGCAGCCATTGAGGACAGCCTGTTAGGGCAGAAGGTTGTAAAAGCCTTCACCAATGAAGCAGTGGAGGCACAAAAGTTTGAAAAGGGAAACCGGAAGTTTTTATCCATCAAAAAAGACACGTACCGTTATATGGCAACGTTCCAGACTTCCACGAGAGCATTCGACGGTCTGATGTATATTCTCGTAATTCTGGGTGGCGGTCTGTTCATGATTCACGGGGATATTACCCCCGGAGACCTGGTTGCCTATACGCTGTATGTGACGACACTGATTGCCACCATACGAAGAATTATCGAATTTGCGGAACAGTTCCAGAGAGGCATCACGGGAATTGAACGCTTCCTGCAGATAATGGATGCGGACATAGAAATTTTTGATGAGCCGGATGCCGTGGAAATGGAGAAGCCTGACGGAGAGATCACCTTTGCAGGAGTATCCTTTGAATATCCGGATGATCACAATAAGGTATTCCGCGATTTGAATCTGACAGTGCACGCAGGTGAGAAGCTGGCTATTGTGGGACCTTCCGGCAGCGGCAAAACCACGTTGTGCAACCTCATTCCCAGGTTTTATGATGTGACAGCCGGCAGTATTCTGATAGACGGTGTGGATATTCGTAAATTCACCTTAAAGAGTCTTCGGAAAAATATCGGTATTGTACAGCAGGATGTCTATCTGTTTTCCGGTACGGTGCTGGAAAATATCCTGTATGGCAGACCGGAGGCTACCAGAGAGGAAGCAATGGAGGCGGCAAAAGAGGCCGGCGCCCATGAATTTATCATGTCCCTAAAGGACGGTTACGATACGTATGTGGGAGAACGCGGGGTGAAGCTGTCCGGCGGGCAGAAGCAGCGGATCAGTATTGCCCGGGTATTTTTAAAAAATCCGTCGATTATGATTCTGGATGAAGCGACTTCCGCACTGGATAATGAAAGTGAATTTGCAGTGGCAAAGTCCCTGCAGAAGCTGTCGGTGGGAAGAACTACCATAACCATTGCCCACAGGCTTTCCAGCATCAAAAATTCAGACAGGATACTGGTGCTGACGGATGATGGGATTGCGGAGGAAGGCACCCATGAATCCCTCATGCAGGAAAAAGGCATCTATTACCAGTTTTATACCATGGCAGACAGATTAAAATAAACGGAGGAAAAGCAATGGCATTTACCCATTTACATGTGCACACGGAATACTCCCTGTTAGACGGTTCCAATAAGATCAAAGAATATGTCAAACGTGTAAAAGAACTTGGCATGAACAGTGCTGCCATTACCGATCACGGTGTCATGTACGGTGTCATTGACTTTTACAGGGCGGCAAAGGAAGCAGGAATCAATCCGGTACTGGGCTGTGAGGTTTATGTAGCACCCAATTCCCGTTTTGATAAGGAACTCACAGGCGGTGAAGACAGGTATTATCATCTGGTGCTTCTGGCAGAAAATAATACCGGATATGCCAATCTGATGAAAATTGTAAGCCGGGGCTTTACGGAAGGGTATTATTACAAGCCCCGTGTGGATATGGAAGTATTAAACCAGTTCCATGAAGGGATTATTGCGCTTTCTGCCTGCCTTGCGGGGGAAGTGCAGCGTTATATTGTAAAAGGGCTTTTGGAGGAGGCAAAGAAGGCAGCCCTGAAATACGAAGCCTGTTTCGGAAAGGGAAATTTCTTTTTGGAACTGCAGGATCACGGCATCCCGGAGCAAAAGCTGGTCAACACGGAGCTTCTAAAGCTTTCCAAAGAAACCGGCATTGAACTGGTGGCAACCAACGATGTGCATTATACCTATAAGGAGGATGCGGATTCCCACGATATTCTGCTCTGCCTGCAGACCGGCAAAAAACTGGCCGATGAGGACCGTATGCGTTACGAGGGCGGGCAGTATTATGTGAAGAGTGAGGAAGAGATGAAGGGGCTGTTTCCCTATGCCTGGGAGGCAGTGGAAAATACCCAGCGGATTGCGGACAGATGCCATGTGGAAATCGAGTTCGGCGTGACAAAGCTGCCCAAGTTTGATGTGCCGGAAGGGTATGATTCCTGGACCTATTTAAATAAACTCTGCAGAGATGGTCTTATTATGCGGTACGGGGACGAAAACGCACCTGCCGGAAACGGGCAGACGGTTTCACAGCGGTTAGACTATGAGCTGGGTGTTATCCGCACCATGGGTTATGTGGATTATTTTCTGATTGTATGGGATTTTATCAATTACGCAAAGGAAAACGGAATACCGGTGGGCCCCGGACGAGGTTCGGCAGCCGGAAGTATTGTGGCATACTGCTTAAAGATTACCAATATTGATCCGATCCGTTACCAGCTTCTCTTTGAGCGTTTTCTAAATCCGGAACGTGTTTCCATGCCCGATATTGATGTGGATTTCTGCTTTGAAAGAAGGCAGGAAGTGATTGATTATGTGGGCAGAAAGTACGGCGCTGACAAGGTAGTGCAGATTGTCACCTTCGGCACCATGGCAGCAAGAGGCGTCATCAGGGATGTGGGAAGAGTCATGGATCTGCCGTATGCGTTTGTGGATTCCATTGCCAAAATGATTCCCAATGAACTGAATATTACCATTGATAAAGCACTGGAAATGAATCCGGAGTTTAAGAACCTGTACCAGTCGGATGAGAAGGTACATCATCTGATTGATATGTGTAAGCGTCTGGAGGGACTGCCGAGAAATACTTCCATGCATGCGGCAGGCGTGGTCATCTGTCAGAAATCGGCAGATGAATTTGTACCGCTTTCCAGAGGCGCAGACGGTGCCATCGTCACACAGTTTACCATGACGACGCTGGAAGAACTGGGACTTCTTAAAATGGATTTCCTGGGACTGCGAACCCTCACGGTGATCCAGAATGCCGTGAATATGATTGAAAAAGATACCGGCATTAAGATTTCCGTGGATCATATTGATTATGACGATAAAAAAGTGCTGGAATCCCTGGGCAGCGGCAGGACGGACGGTGTCTTCCAGTTGGAAAGTGCCGGTATGAAAAGCTTTATGAAGGAACTGCGCCCCCAAAGCCTGGAGGACGTGATCGCCGGTATCTCCCTGTATCGTCCGGGTCCTATGGATTTTATTCCCAAATACATTAAGGGAAAGAATAACCCGGATACCATTACCTATGCCTGCCCCCAGCTGGAACCGATCCTTTCCCCCACCTACGGATGCATTGTGTACCAGGAACAGGTGATGCAGATCGTGCGGGATCTGGGTGGCTATACACTTGGCCGCAGCGACCTGGTAAGACGTGCCATGAGTAAGAAAAAACAGGCAGTCATGGAGAAGGAGAGGGCCAACTTTGTCTACGGCAACCCCGAGGAAGGAGTCCCGGGCTGTATGGCAAAGGGCATTGATGAGAAGACGGCTTCCGGTATTTATGACACCATGATGGACTTTGCAAAATATGCATTTAATAAATCCCATGCCGCATGTTATGCGGTGGTGGCTTACCAGACCGCATATTTAAAATATTATCACCCGGTGGAGTTTATGGCGGCACTTATGACATCTGTGATCGACAATCCCAAAAAGGTGGCGGAATATATCTTAGTGTGCCGCAGTATGGGAATTGAGATCCTGCCACCGGATATCAATGAAGGAGAAAGCGGATTTTCTGTTTCCGGAAACTCCATCCGCTATGCACTGACCGCCATTAAGAGCGTGGGAAGACCGGTGATTGCATCCGTGGTGGAAGAGAGACAGGAACGGGGACCTTTTTTAAATCTGCAGGATTTTATTACAAGAACCAGTGACCGGGATGTGAACAAGCGGGCGGTGGAGAGCTTTATCAAGGCCGGGGCAATGGACAGTCTGGGAGGGACCAGAAAACAGTTTATGTCCGTATTTTCCCAGCTGATGGACCGGGCGCAGAAGGACCGGAAGAACAACCTGACCGGACAGCCGTCAAAGCCAAACTCTTTCAGCGCCTTTACC
>JBJFCA010000017.1:0-6332 GCA_051888725.1 Lachnospiraceae bacterium | reverse complement strand
TTGCCCTGCATCCCACCAGCTTTGAATATTGTGTTATTGAAGTAAATCCCCGTGTAAGCCGTTCCTCTGCACTGGCAAGTAAGGCAACCGGATATCCGATTGCAAAGGTGGCTGCCAAGATTGCGCTGGGCTACACACTGGATGAAATTCAAAACGCCATTACGGGCAAAACTTATGCAAGCTTTGAACCGGCACTGGATTACTGCGTGGTAAAGATGCCAAGGCTTCCCTTTGATAAATTTATTACTGCAAAGAGAACGCTGACCACCCAGATGAAAGCCACCGGCGAGGTAATGAGTATCTGTACGAATTTCGAGGGTGCGCTGATGAAAGCCATCCGCTCCCTGGAACAGCATGTGGACTGCCTGTTAAGTTACGATTTCTCAGCACTGTCGAAAGAAGATCTGCTCGACAGGTTAAAGATTGTGGACGACCAGAGAATCTGGGTAATTGCGGAAGCTATTCGTAAAGGAATCAGCTATGAAGAAATTCATGAGATTACACAGATTGATGTCTGGTTCATAGATAAAATTGCAGCTATCGTGGAGATGGAAAATGCTTTAAAGGAAGGTCCACTGACAACAGAACTGTTGCGGGAAGCAAAGAGAATGGAATTCCCGGACAATTGTATCGCCAGACTGACCGGCAAAAAGGAAGAAGAAATCAAGGAAATGCGTTATGCGAACGGCATAAAGGCAGTCTTTAAGATGGTAGATACCTGTGCGGCAGAGTTTGCAGCAAGCACACCTTACTATTATTCCTGCTTTGGCGGTGAAAGCGAAGCAACCGGTGAGAGTACCAAAAAGAAGGTGCTGGTGCTGGGATCCGGTCCCATCAGAATCGGTCAGGGTATTGAATTTGACTACTGTTCCGTGCATGCAACCTGGGCCTTTGCAAGAGCCGGTTATGAGACCATTATTATCAATAACAATCCGGAGACCGTCAGCACCGACTTCGATATTGCAGACAAGCTGTATTTTGAGCCGCTGACACCGGAGGATGTGGAGAATGTAGTCAATATTGAAAAGCCGGACGGCGCAGTGGTACAGTTTGGCGGACAGACCGCCATCAAACTGACGGAGAGTTTAATGAAGATGGGTGTTCCCATTTTAGGCACCAAAGCAGAGGACGTGGATGCTGCAGAGGACAGGGAATTGTTTGATGAGATCCTGCAGAAGACGGAGATTCCCCGTGCAGCGGGCGGTACGGTCTTCACAGCTGAGGAAGCCAAGAAGGTGGCCAACCGTTTGGGCTATCCGGTGCTGGTAAGACCTTCTTACGTGCTGGGTGGACAGGGCATGCAGATTGCCACATCCGATGAAGAAATCGAAGAGTTTATGGCAATCATCAACCGAATTGCACAGGATCATCCGATTCTTGTTGATAAATATTTGCAGGGTAAGGAAATCGAAGTGGATGCGGTATGTGACGGCACGGACATCCTGATTCCGGGTATTATGGAGCATATCGAAAGAACCGGTATCCATTCCGGAGACTCCATCTCCGTATATCCCGCACCGACCATTGACAAAGCGGTGAAGGAAAAGATTGCGGAGTATACCAGAAGACTGGCAAAAGCGCTGCATGTAAAAGGTTTAATTAACATTCAGTTTATTGCCATCGGGGAAGATGTGTATGTTATTGAAGTAAATCCCAGATCTTCCCGTACCGTACCCTATATCAGCAAGGTAACCGGTATCCCCATTGTGGACCTGGCAACGGAAGTCATCCTCGGAAAAACCATCAAAGAGCTTGGTTATGAACCGGGTCTTCAGAAGGAAGCAGAGTATTTTGCCATTAAGATGCCGGTATTCTCCTTTGAGAAAATCCGCGGTGCTGAAATCAGCTTAGGACCGGAAATGAAATCCACCGGTGAGTGCTTAGGCATTGCAAAGACCTTTCATGAAGCCCTGTATAAGGCCTTCCTTGGTGCAGGCGTGGAACTGCCCAAGCATAAACAGATGATTATCACCGTAAAGGATGCCGACAAGCCGGAGGCTGTTGAAGTGGCAAAACGTTTTGAAAAGCTCGGCTACATTATCTATGCGACCAGAAGTACGGCAGCAGCCCTGAAGGAAGCCGGTGTAAAGGTTCGTAAGATCAATAAGATCTCACAGGAATCTCCTACCGTGATGGATTTGCTTTTAGGACATAAGATTGACCTTGTTATCGACACTCCTACCCAGGGTCGTGATAAATCCAGGGACGGTTTCCTGATCCGCCGTACGGCAATCGAAACCGGTGTATACTGTATCACGGCAATGGATACCGCCAATGCACTGGCGACCAGCTTAGAGCATGTGGCAGACAGCTTAAGCCTGATTGATATCGCCTCTTTATAAAAGGGAGGAACGCAGCATGGAGAAGAAAAAGCAGGTGAAGAAGAAACAGGAGAAAATTGTATTGGAGAAAACTTTCCTGTATCTTGTCCCGGATTCTGTGAAAGCAGACGGAATTGCCAAGGCTCTTGAGGATGCCGGATTTGCCGCAAATCAGATGGAAGTCTGGAAAGAAATCAATCTGCTGGAACTTAATCTGGAAAGCGGTTCTCTTTACATGGAAGATTTTCAGGATTCTCTGCAGAAAGAGGATGAAGCACTGCTTACCGGGCTCGGCCAGAAATATGTCTATGCAGTCAGTTATCCGGAGACAGAGAGCAGCGCTGTGAAACATATGATGGAGAAACTGCTTTCCGTATTTGGCGGAAAGTTAGCATCCGATACAGAGGATTTTACACCGTTTCTTACAGTCGGAGAATTATAATGCAGGCTATCAATTATCAGAAAGAACTGGATAAACTGATCGATGATTTACAAAAGGAAAAGGAGAGAACCGGTAAGGTACCGACCCTTTTCCTGCATAGCTGTTGTGCACCCTGCAGCAGTTACGTGCTGAAATATCTGCGGGAATATTTTAAGATCACGGTATTTTACTACAATCCCAATATTACGGAAGAAGAGGAATACCGGAAACGGGCTGCCGAACAGAAGCGTCTGATTGGCATCTACAATGAACAGATCCGTACCGGACTTGCAAAAGGTTACGAAATTTCTTATATAGACGGGGATTTTGATAAAGATTCCTTTTTGGAAATGGCAAGACCGTATGCAGACTGTCCGGAGGGCGGGGAACGCTGCTTTTTGTGCTATGCGTTACGTCTGAAAAAAACGGCAGAGGAAGCTATACTGGCGAAGGCTGACTACTATGGCACCACGCTTACCATCAGCCCCTTAAAGAATGCAGCGAAGCTCAATGAAATCGGCCTTACACTGGAAAAAGAGCTTGGCATCAAATGGCTGCCTTCTGATTTTAAGAAAAAGGACGGATATAAGCAGTCCATTGAATTTTCTAAAGAGTATGATCTCTACAGGCAGGATTATTGCGGTTGCGTGTATTCCAGAATGGTAAGGGAAAAAGTGCATCAGCATAAAACAGAGTGAGAGTTTAGAAAGGCATAGTTAAGAGTATGAAAAAGATTTTGGATTTGATATCAGAGGAAATGCAGCAGGCATTTGCCGCTGCCGGATATGATGCAGAGCTTGGCAGGGTTACGGTATCCAACCGGCCGGATTTATGTGAATATCAGTGTAACGGTGCCATGGCAGGAGCCAAGAAGTATCATAAGGCTCCCATTATGATTGCAAATGAAGTGGCAGAAAAGCTTACGGAAAGCAAAGTGTTTGCCGAAGTGCAGGCAGTGGCTCCCGGTTTTTTGAATTTGAAAGTGAAAAACAGTTTCTTTACCGGTTATTTGAAAGACATGGAAAAGAGTGAGAAATTTGGACTGGACAAACCGGAAAAGCCCATGAAAATTGTCGTGGATTACGGCGGCGCCAACATTGCCAAGCCGCTGCATGTAGGACATATCCGTTCTGCGGTAATCGGAGAAAGTGTAAAGAGGATTTTACGTTACTGCGGGCATGAGGTAATCGGCGACGTACATCTGGGAGACTGGGGCCTGCAGATGGGTCTGGTCATTACAGAGCTTAAGGAAAGAAAGCCGGAGCTTGTTTATTTTGATGAAAATTACACGGGAGAATATCCGACAGAAGCTCCTTTTACCATAACTGAACTGGAAGAGCTTTATCCCACCGCCAGCAAAAAGAGTAAGGAAGACCCGGAGTATAAGGCAAAAGCCATGGATGTAACCTTTAAGATGCAGAGCGGTGTGAGAGGATATCGTGCCATCTGGAAGCACATCTTAAATGTTTCCGTAGCCGACTTAAAGAAAAACTATGCCAGCCTGAATGTGGATTTTGATCTCTGGAAGGGAGAAAGCGATGTCCATGATCTGATTCCCGGCATGGTGGAGTATATGAAAAAAGAAGGATATGCCCATGAAAGCGAAGGGGCTCTGGTCGTGGATGTAAAGGAAGAAACCGATACCAAGGAGATTCCTCCCTGCATGATTTTAAAATCAGACGGCGCTTCTTTGTACAACACAACGGATCTTGCCACAATTATGGACCGTATGGAAAATATACATCCGGATGAGATTATTTATCTCACCGACAAGAGACAGGAACTGTATTTTGTGCAGGTATTCCGCTGCGCCAGAAAAACGAAGCTTGTAAAGCCGGAGACAGTCTTAAAATGGATTGGTTTCGGCACCATGAACGGAAAAGACGGAAAGCCCTTTAAAACAAGAGATGGCGGCGTCATGCGTCTGGAGGTACTCATTAAGGAAACCACAGATGAAATGTACCGCAAGATTACCGAGAACCATGAGCTTTCCGAAGCGGAAGCAAAGGATACTGCGGAAAAGATTGCCCTGGCAGCCTTAAAGTACGGAGATTTATCTAACCAGGCATCTAAGGATTATGTGTTTGATATCGAGAGATTTACTTCCTTTGAAGGAGATACCGGTCCTTACATTCTTTATACGATCGTAAGAATCAAGTCCATTCTGAACAAGTATAAGGAGCAGGGCGGCAACATGGAGACGGCAGAGCTTGCCGATGCACAAAGCGCCTCCGAAAAGGATCTGGTGATGCAGCTTGCAGGCTTTAAGAGTGCCATGGAAGCGGCAGGAGCAGAGCTGGCGCCTCATAAGATCTGTGCTTATATTTATGATCTTGCCAACGCCTTTAACCGTTTCTATCATGAAACCCGCATTCTTGCAGAGGAAGATGAGAAGCGTAAGGAAGGTCTGATTGCCCTGCTTATACTCACCAAAGAGATTATGGAAACCTGTATCGATGTACTGGGCTTCTCAGCACCGGACAGGATGTAGACCACAATTCAGCAAGAATAATGTAGTAGTCGCCGCCACCCTTTGAAAGGGTGGCGGCGACTGTTGTCTGGATGCAGAATCTGTATTGTATAAGAGTTTTTACTATTTTATAGTTGGAAAATTATAAGGAAAATTTAATAATAAAATATCATATATTACTGCTGATTTTTTTCTTGGCTTCTGCATATAATAAGAGTAGAAGAAAGATATGGAGGTATTTATTATGGCAATTGCGGCAGATCTTTTGCAAAGTTTGGTTCCTATTTCACAGTTTAATAAAGGACAGGCAGCAAAGATATTTGACAGACTTCATTCTGAAAGGGAATTGATTGTTTTAAAGAACAATCAGCCTTCTGCGATTATTTTGTCACCAGAAGAATATGCAAGACTGACAGAAATAGAGGAAGATTATTTCCTTTTGCTGGAAGCAAATAAGCGTTTGGAAGATAATGAAAATGGCAAAACAATTTCATTTGATTCGGTAAGAAGTGATTTGGGAATCAGTAATGAGGAAATTATGGATGCGGAGGATGTAGATATCGAATGACATGGAATATTGAGTTCTTGGAAGAGGCGGAAAAAGACATGAAAAAACTCGATCATTCAGTGCAGATACAAGTTTTAAAGGGTATCCAAAAAGTTAGTCAGAATCCATTACCTGCTGAGGAAGGTGGATATGGAAAACCTTTGGGAAATAAAAGTGGGACAAAGCTTACGAATCTTTTGAAAATAAAATTCAGGGATTTGGGAATCAGAGTTGTTTACAAGACTGCGCTAAACGGACGTCCCCCGGACGTCCAGCGCCCTCTCCCCTACGCCGTAGTGTCTCGGGTTCGAATCTTATATGTACAAAAAAAGAACCACATCCAAGATGTGATTCTTTTTTAGTAGCGAGAGGGGGATTCGGTCTACGCTCCGCTCCGGTCTGCGCTAAACGGACGTCCCCCGGACGTCCAGCGCCCTCTCCCCTACGCCGTAGTGTCTCGGGTTCGAATCTTATATGTACAAAAAAAGAACCACATCCAAGATGTGATTCTTTTTTAGTAGCGAGAGGGGGATTCGAACCCTCGACACTACGGGTATGAACCGTATGCTCTAG
>JBJFCA010000016.1:0-6350 GCA_051888725.1 Lachnospiraceae bacterium | reverse complement strand
AGGGTCACTTCTTTCTTTGGTGGCGGCGGTCATGTGCGTGCAGCAGGATGCACCATGAGGGGCACCATGCATGACGTAATCAATAATCTTTCCGCACAGATTGCACTGCAGCTTTCAGATTCATAGCATGACAGGGAATGCACCGTAACATACGGATGCATAGCCCGGCAGGGAATGACGGCAGCTTATGGAATTACAGGCTGGCAGGGAATGCACCGTAACATACGGATGCATAGCCCGGCAGGGAATGACGGCAGCCTATGGAATTACAGGCTGGCGGGGAATGCACCGTAACATACGGATGCGTAGCCCGGCAGGGAATGACAGCAGCTTATGGGACAGACTGCGGGGATGCATGGTCGTAGGTGGATTAACAGGAAGGAACGGGAAATTGTATAACGGGATTATTAATATTTACAAGGAACAGGGCTTTACCTCCCATGATGTGGTGGCAAAGCTGCGTGGCATTTTAAGACAAAAGAAGATCGGACATACCGGGACCCTCGATCCGGATGCGGTCGGAGTACTGCCGGTATGCTTAGGAAGTGCGACGAAGCTTTGTGACCTTTTGACAGACAGGGATAAGGAATATGAGGCGGTGCTTCGGTTTGGCGTTTCTACCGATACACAGGATCTGTCAGGAAAAATCCTCAAAGAGGCTCCGGTGACGGTGAGTAAGGAGGAGGCAGAGGCGGCTATTCTTTCTTTTGTGGGAGATTACGACCAGATTCCCCCCATGTATTCGGCGTTAAAGGTCAATGGAAAAAAACTCTACGAACTTGCCAGAGAGGGCAGGGAAGTGGAGCGGAAGCCCAGACCGGTGACCATTTATGGGATTACGGTCTTAAATATAAAGCTACCGGAAGTTACCTTCCGGGTGTCCTGTTCTAAAGGAACCTATATTCGCACACTTTGCCATGATATTGGTGTAAAATGCGGTTGCCCGGCAGCAATGAAGAGTCTGAAACGTACGAAGGCAGGTCCGTTTTTGGAAGAAGATTCCATAACGCTTACGGAACTTGAAAGACTGAGGGACGAAAACAGGATACAGGACGTTCTGCTTCCTGTTGATCAGTTTTTCAGCAGTCTTTCACCGGTACATGTTCCGGAACAGTTTATGAAGTACGTGCGAAACGGCAATGCGTTCTATCTGCAGCAGATAAAGGAGCGTATGGGCTTCGCAGACGGTGAGGAAGTCAGAGTCTACGATACAGAGGGCCGGTTTTACGGTGTGTATACCTTTTTAAGGAATGAGGGACGCTTCGTACCCAAAAAGATGTTTTTGGAAAATGGAGAGCAGTAACAAATGGAGATCATTACCGGAACAACGGATTTTTATATAAACGGTGAGACAGCGGTGGCAATCGGTAAATTTGACGGTGTCCACATCGGACACAGAGCCCTGCTCGATGAGATTATCAAGCAGAAAGCAAATGGAAAAAAAGCCTGCGTCTTTACCTTTGATCCTTCTCCTGCCGTATTTTTCGGAAACGGAGAGGAAAAGCAGCTTACAACGAGAGAAGAAAAAAGAGAGATTTTTGAACTCTTAGGCATAGATATTCTGGTAGAGTATCCCTTAAATCAAAAGACGGCGGATATTTCTCCCAGAGATTTTGTGGTCAATGTCCTTTGCAACCGCCTGAGCGCAGTGTTTGTAGCTGCAGGAAGTGACCTCTCATTCGGAAGAAGGGGAGAAGGTAACGCAGCCCTGCTTCGCATGCTGGCACCGGAATGCGGTATGACCGTAAGAATCATTGACAAGGTCATGTACGGGGAGAGAGAAATCAGCTCCACGTATGTACGGGAGGCTGTAGAAAAAGGGGACATGCTTTTTGCAAGAAAGCTCCTTGGAGCTGCCTATTTTCTGTGTGGGACGGTGGTACACGGCAGACAGTTAGGCAGGAAGCTGGGTATGCCCACCGTCAATATTTTGCCGGAAAAGGTCAAACTGCTGCCCCCCAACGGTGTTTATTACTCCGGCGTGATGATCCGGGGCCGGTACTACAAAGGCATTACCAATATCGGCTATAAACCCACGGTGGAACAGGACGAACCGGTTATGAGTGCGGAAACCTATGTGTATGACTTCGATGAGGACGTTTACGGAGAAGAGATCAACGTCTTTTTGTATGAATTCCGAAGACCTGAGCAAAGGTTTGCAGGCATTGAAGAGCTGAAGCAGACGATGCAGCAGGATATTGCCGCAGGAAAAACGTACGGAGACTGAATGCATTCGCAGATAGCGGCAGTTTCAGCGGTGGTTTTAGGGATAGTTTCAGGTGGTGCAGATAAAAAGTAGTATCCATTACTTTTATAGGTATATAAATGATGATTTTTGTATATAAAAGCATCAAATCAAACATTTTTATCTGCTTCTCTTACATAAACATGACAGATAAGGTAGCGTTATAAAGAATATTTATATGCAAATTTAGCTTTTGTTGGACAGATAAAAATCATTTTTACTGCGATTTATTCGAAAGTGCAGGATTCCAGGATTGGAAAAAATTAAGAATTTTCTTTTCGGTTTGCAGGTTGACGTTGGGAAAACAGATTGCTATAATAAATCCGTAACAAAGATGTAACAATTTTAAACCGGAAAGGGTTTATACGGGTTAATATAGAATGAATGGAAATAGAAATTTACGGAAAGCAGCAGCAATCGGACTGTCAGGCATGCTGGCGGCAGCAGCTTTGTTCTCTCCCATGGAGAGCAGGGCAGCAGGGATGGTTGCGTTAACGGATATTATGCCGGTTGCCGGCGGTATTTTTGATTTGAAGCTGGATGAAGATTCCTGCCTGCAGGCAGCACAGACGTCTGCGGAGGGCATTTACTGGGGCTATACGCACCTTGGAATTGCTGACGTGGAGTCAGGCAATCTGAATGTCAGGGCAGTTCCGGCTACGGACGGTAAGCTTGTTGGTAAGATGCCGAAGGATTCTGCCTGTGAGGTATTAGAGACCACGGAGGACGGTGCCTGGGCACACATCCAATCAGGTGAAGTGGATGGCTATGTCAGTACGGATTACCTTTATACCGGTGCGGATGCCGGTATGAAAGCCATGGAGCTGGTAAAAACGGTAGCTGTGGTCAATGCAGATGCACTTAAAGTAAGAGAACAGGCCGGCATGGATGCGGCAGTGCTGACTTCTGTACCGAAGGGAGAAGAACTGGAGGTCGTAGAGCAGTTAGACGGCTGGGTGAAGGTTTCGATTGACGGAGAAGATGCTTATGTATCTTCTGATTATGTTACTGTGGAGGAAAAACTGGACACGGCTGTTACCATGAGTGAACTTCTCTACGGACAGGGCGTATCGGATCTTAGGGTTGATATTGTGGAATATGCAAAACAGTTTTTAGGTAACAAATATGTGTATGGTGGAAGCAGCCTGACGAAGGGAACTGACTGTTCCGGATTTACCATGTCCGTGTATAAGCATTTTGGCATTAAACTGTCCCATTCCTCCAGAGCACAGGCAAATGAAGGACGTAAGATCTCTGCGTCCGAGTTACAGCCCGGGGATCTCATTTTCTATGGAGGAAGTTCCGGCTCGATTAATCATGTGGCAATGTACATCGGCGGTGGTAAGGTCATTCATGCATCCAGTCCCAAGACCGGTATCAAGATTTCCAATTATACCTATCGTACACCGGTGAAATATGTAAGTATCCTGAATGATTGATGAAAGGTTTTACTATGGAGCAGATTCAGAATGGTTTTTTGCAGCTTTCTAAACGTGCAGAAAAAGAAATAACACAGACGATGCCTCCGGAAGAGGAATTGCAGGATCTGGCAGATTTTTTCCGTATCTTTGGTGATGCGACCAGACTCAAAATTCTGTATGTCTTAAAATGCTCGGAAATGTGTGTGCTGGATATTGCGCAGCTTCTCGGCATGTCCCAGTCAGCCATTTCTCATCAGCTTCGTGTTCTGAAACAGATGGACCTTGTCAAGAACAGAAGAGACGGAAAGACCATATTTTACTCTCTGGCAGATGATCATATTGTCACAATCCTAAGCCAGGGTCTGGATCATATTGAGGAGTAAGGAAGTCCTTCGGTCAGTAAGTCAAGGTATCCTGTGGCAAAGGAGCAGTATTTTTCATATATGAGGGGAAAATTGTAGGTATTATGTTTTGAAATAATTAAAATAGTGCAATGTAAGAAGGACTTGCAGCTTACCGTGTCTCGGCATCTGCAAGTCCTTGTGCGTATGCTAAAAGTTTTAATTTATTTTTATATCCTAATTTTCTGTAATACATCAGCAGCAGGTTTTTCTGTTCCGTATCAATAGCAGGAGAATCTGTATCTAAAACAATCTGGGGGACATCTGACAGCCCCATAATATAATCCATGCTGACATCAAATAATTTAGACATTCTCATAAGGGCGGCAAGACTGGGAAGGTGTTTGTTATGCTCATATGCACTGATCGTTTCCTGTGTAACTTCCAGTTCCATGCTCAACTGTAATTGTGTAATTCCTTTTTTCTGGCGCAGTTCGCGAATCCTGTTTTGCGGCATATATCCCACCTCTCCTACAAAATTGAAATACAAGTTATACCAATATTATACAGGATAATATGTCCCAAAACACAGTTACAACTACTGATAATATATGGAAAAACTGTAAAATATTAAAAAAATATTAAATTTTGAGCAATTTTGAGTTGTTTTTAAGAATAATATAGGATATAATTGTATGAATATAAGTATAAATGGTATTAGTATGAAGATATACAAATGATATAACGAATTACTTTAACTTAGGAGAAAAGTCATGCGCGTGGCAGTTTGTGATGACGATAAATTATTTATAAATCAGCTTAAGGAAATGCTTTCCGACATGTCTTATGTGAATTCCTGTGAAGTATTTAATGATCGGATTGGGTTGTGGGATACCTTGCATACAGGAATAAAGTATGATGTAATTTTTATGAAAATTGAATGGGAACAAGAAGAAAACGGTATCCATTATGCATCAAGAATTAATCAGGATTACCCGGATATTCAGATCATATTTGTAACATCTGATAATGAAAGATTTTCACAGGAGATATTCTGGGAGCCTGTAACCTTGTGCGGCTATCTGGTGAAGCCGGTTGTTTTGAATCATTTGCAGCTACTAATGGACAAAGCATGGAACAAAATTGAAGAATACAAACAGAATACACTTACCATTCAGTGTAAGGGAGTCGTGGAAACCATTCCTTTCAGCAATATTCTATACCTGGAAAGCGTAGCGCATCAGGTACAGATTCATACTACCAACGCCATAATCAGCGTCTATGAAAAACTGGATGCGTATGAGAAAAAACTACAGGAAAACTTTTTGAGAATACATAAAAGCTATTATGCAAATATGGATTATATCAGACATATTGAACGGAAAGAAGTGACATTGCAGGATGGAACCGTACTTCCCGTCAGCAAATCGAGATACGCTGTGGCAAGAGAACAGTATTTCTCGTATCGGAACAGACAGGTGTAATTTAATCCGACATGTCTGAACAAATAAATTGAAACCTTTTTCGATATCGGAAAAATAGAGTTAGAAAGACAGATGGAAAGTGTCCACCTGTCTTTTCTTTTAACAGGAAATAGGCATAGGGGATCTAACTAGGCAGGAGAATTCCACAAGTGCATGTGCTTAGAACTCAGCCTGAAAAATTGTCTAATTTTGTTTATTATTAGGTCATTTTTGATGAGATGATTGAAAAAGAAATCAAGGTACTTTTATATTTATTTTATTAAATTGTAACGATTAAAAATCAAGTGTTTTACAAGATTCTAATATTTATTTGGAACTTTTATATCAATAAAAGAAATCATGAGAATGATTTTTTAGTATGTTCAAATGGCATTTACAAGTGTTGTAAAGAACAGAATATTAAGAAGATTTTGAAAAAAGTTTGTTTGGAAGAAAATCAGTCAATATAGTAGACACAATCTTTTCACCATTGTTTGCAGAATACAATAGATAAAGGAGTAAAAATGAGTCGTTGTTATAACTGTATGAAGGAATATAACGATTCCTATGATATGTGCCCTTATTGTGGACATGAAAAAAATGCAGCTCCAAAGGAGTTATATTTTCTGACGGAAGGAACAGTCATTCAAAAACGATACGAAATTGGGACATCAGTTGGAAATGGTGGTTTTGGTATTACGTATAAGGCTTGGGACAGGACCCTTCAGAAGACTGTTGCTGTGAAAGAATATTATCCTGCAGGTTTAGTAAACCGGGTTCCCGGAGAGAAAAAAATGATAATCTATTCCGGAAGCAGGGAAAGAGAGTGTATGAACGGAAAAATCCGCTTTTTGGAGGAAGCCCGAAATATGGCAAAGTT
>JBJFCA010000015.1:0-6353 GCA_051888725.1 Lachnospiraceae bacterium | reverse complement strand
GCTGCAGATGTTTATATATATCCATACTCTTGCCGGCTTCAATATGATCCAGTACAAATCCTTCTTCTATTTTACCTACATTTAACATATCGGTTCTCCTTTATCGGTTAACATAATTTGCATCGTCAGATGAATGGTCCGCCAGACCAAGCAGCGTCAGTATGAGTGCCATTCTCACGTAGACACCGTATTGTACCTGCTTGAAATAAACGGCTCTCGGGTCATCATCAATTTCTACGGAAATCTCGTTGACACGGGGCAGTGGATGCAGAATCAGCATGTCGGGGCGGGCATACTCCATTTTCGCTTTGTCTAAGATATAGAAATCCTTCAGTCGTACATAGTCCTCTTCGTTAAAGAAACGTTCCTTCTGTACCCTTGTCATATACAGTAAGTCAAGAGAGGGCATTACGTTTTCCAGACGAATGACTTCTTCGTAAGGAATGTTTTTCTCCTTCAGCATGTCCGTAATATAATCCGGCACACGAAGCTCTTCCGGGGAGATAAAGATGAAACGGATATTTTCATAGCGTACCAGTGCACGGATCAGGGAGTGTACGGTACGTCCGAATTTTAAGTCGCCGCAAAGACCGATTGTCATATTGTCAAGGCGGTGCTTGAGGCTGCGTATGGTCAACAGATCTGTCAGGGTCTGTGTAGGGTGCTGATGACCGCCGTCGCCGGCATTGATAACGGGGATGCCGGATTTTTCCGCTGCTACCATAGGTGCACCTTCTTTGGGATGACGCATGGCGCAGATATCGGCGAAACAGGAGATGACCCGGATGGTGTCGGCTACACTTTCGCCTTTTGCGGCAGAGGAGTTGGCAGCATCGGAAAATCCAAGTACTTTTCCTCCTAAATGGATCATGGCGGATTCAAAGCTTAACCGGGTACGTGTACTCGGTTCATAAAAACAGGTTGCGAGAACCTTGCCATCACAGGCGTGTGCGTATTTTTCCGGGGACGCTTCAATATCTTCTGCAAGATCAAACAGCTTGTCCAGTTCTTCTACGGTAAAGTCGAGAGGGCTCATTAAATGTCTCATATTTCAGGTGAAAACTCCTTTCTTATTCTGCACATCATATCCTAAAAAAAATCGAAGAGAAAATCTCTTCGATTTTGATTTATTTGAAAGATAATAATTCCTCCACGCTCTTACGTTTCGGAGCAACGGGAGATTCAGCGGGATAACCGATGGGAATTAAAGCAACTAATTCCTGATCCTCCGGAATCTCTAAAATAGAAGCAGCTTTTGCTACGTCAAAAATTCCCATGATAACAGTTCCCAGTCCTTTTTCATGTGCGGCAAGACAAAAAGTCTGAGCAGCTACGCCTGCATCAAACATCTGCCAGCCTCCTTCCTTGGGAGTGGAAAAAGAACCGTCACGTTCAAAACCGCTACGGTTTTTTACAAAAGTAACAGCCATTAACATAGGAGCATTTTTAATAATATCTCCGTTCTTACGATAGGATGCAGTGCATTCTTCGGCAATTTTGTCCTTCAGGCTGCCTTCTGCTGCAATATAGCGGGTAATCTGTGTGTTTTTCCAACTGGGGGCGAAAGAAGCAGTTTCTATGATTTCAGATATCATATCGTGAGAAACGGGAGTATCTGAAAACTGACGAATACTTCTGCGTCCTCTGATACATTCATTTGCTGTCACAATAGCATCCTCCTTTTTGGATTTTTAACATTGTAACACAAAGACAAACGGGATGCAATTGTTTTTATTGTCTTGCATAATGGGTGAATTTCTCTTATAATCTACTTAAAAGTGTTAGGTAACAGGGAGGAAAATCCTCTGCTCAAAAAGGGCTTGTATTTTCCTTCGGAAAACAAGGAGGAGGATTGGGTATGGAAAACGAAAAGGATCCGGATATTGCTTATCGGGAAAGAAAAAGATGGGTATTTTTTGGGTTGCCGTTTACCTTTACGGTATACACGATTAAGGACGATATGATCACGATTGATCAGGGCTTTTTTAAAAAAGTGGAAAATGACTGTTATATGTATAAGGTACAGGATGTGGAGCACACGGCAAGCTTTGCGGAGAGAATATTCGGACTGGGAACCATCACCTGTTTTACGGGAGATACCACACATCCCAAACTGATTCTCCAGCATATCAAAAATTCCAAGACCATTAAAAACTATATTTTAGATGCATCGGAAGCAGCCCGTATGAGAAGACGTACGCTGAATACATTAAATATCGGTGCGGAAGGTTTAGACGATACGGATATGGATTAATCCGCGTAGCAGGACTGAGCAAAAGGACGGAGAAAAGTCTCCGTCCTTTTCTTAAATGAAAGGGCTTACGAGGGTTCATTTTCTGACAGAAGCCGTTCAAACAAAAGCCCTGCCATAAACCAGAAGGGCAGATAATCGAGCCGGATCACCTGACCGATATGCCATTTGGAACGGCTGTAGTCCCAGGGACAGATATGCTTTTTCTTTAAATACGTGCCGGTGCAGTATTCTACCGTAAAAATCAGGAGGGCGTAGAGAAGACCACGTTCCATGACGGATCTGTTTTTCAGTCTTTTGCACAGTGGCGCAATCAGGCAGGCACTGCCGTATATGGGAAACATCCAGATGGAGGTATTGCCTTTTAAGGTAAATTGTCTTCTTCTGAGAGAAGCGAGGGCTGTATAGGAAATCTCCATGCACCAGCCCAAAATTCCGCAATGGAGAAAATTGTGAATTAGTTTTTTCATATAATGAAGTATTGCCGGGGGATGGGAAAGTATACCCAGATGAAAGGAAAAATCATGACGGAAAAAGAAAGCATTGCTTTTATGGAATCTCTAAAAAAAAGCGGCATTGTCCCGGGACTTAACAGTATACGCATGCTGTGTAAGAAACTGGGCGACCCGCAGGATAAGTTACAATTTATTCATATTGCGGGTACCAACGGAAAAGGCTCCGTGCTTGCTTACCTTTCCACCATTTACAGAAAAGCAGGATATTGTGTGGGAACCTTTTCTTCCCCGGCTGTATTTTCTTATTATGAAACAATCAGGGTGAACGGCAGAAACATTACAAAGCAGGCATATGCATCCGGTATGGAACGAATCCGGGAAGCAATTTGCAGCATGCAGGAAGAGGGACTTCCCTCCCCAACTGCCTTTGAGGCGGAAGTGGCACTTTCCCTTCTTTATTTTGCGGACAAACAGTGCGACATCGTAATCATGGAGGCAGGCATGGGCGGACGTGAGGACGCTACAAACCTGATTACAAAGACGCTGGCTGCCGTCATTATGCCCATAGGTATGGATCACATGCAGTATTTGGGAAAAACCATCAGTCAGATTGCAGAACACAAGGCAGGCATCATCAAAAGACAATGTGTAACGGTCAGTGCCATACAGGAAAAAGAAGCGGAAGAGAAGATTCGCAGTGAAGCTGCACGGAAAGAAAGCAGATGTGTTTTTGCCGGGGAAGCTGTAAAGATAAAATACGGCTTAAAGCGGCAGAAATTTACTTACAAAGACGCATCGGGAAGCCTGCATAAGGAAATGGAGATCTCCGTTCCCGGTGCCTGTCAGATTGAAAATGCATCTGTGGCGATTGAAGTGGTGACGGCACTGAGTGACCGTCTGCCCGTAAAGGAACAGGATATGAGGCGGGGGCTTTCGGATACCCTGTGGCCGGGAAGATTTGAGATCCTCAAAGAAAAACCTTATTTTATCATAGACGGCGCACATAACGAGGCAGCTGCCAAAAAACTTATGCAATCTGTCAGAACCTACTTTTCAAATAAAAGAATTATCTATATAATGGGAATGTTAAAAGATAAAGACTACGAAAAGACAGCAGCCATTACTTATCGAGAAGCCGACCAGATCATAACGGTTACGCCTCCGGAAAACCCAAGAGCGCTTTCCGCACTTGATCTTGCGGCAGCAGTCAGTGCCTATCATCCGAGAGTCACCAGCGCGGGGAGTGTGGAGGAGGCAGTGGAAATGGCATATTTACTTGCCGGAAAAGAAGACGTGATTTTGTGTTTTGGCTCTCTTTCTTTTTTGAACAGGGTAAAGAAGATCCTGAAAAATAGATAATGTCTGCTTTACAGGAAGGCATTGGGAAGGACGGACAAATGGATCAGAAAAAGATACAGGAAGGTGTCAGATTAATATTGGAAGGCATCGGCGAAGACCTTGACAGAGAAGGACTGAAGGAAACGCCTGAACGTATCGGCAGAATGTATGAGGAAATCTGTGCCGGCATGCAGCAGGATGCGGGAGAGCATTTAAAGAAGACCTTCCCGGTATCCGGTCATGGCATGGTGGTAGAAAAAGATATTGTTTTCTATTCGCTGTGTGAACATCATATGCTGCCATTTTACGGCAAAGCCCACATCGCCTATATTCCGGATGGGAAAGTGGCGGGCTTAAGCAAGCTTGCCAGAACGGTGGAAGTGTATGCAAGAAGGCTGCAGATCCAGGAACAGATGACTGCGCAGATAGCGGATGCCCTTATGGAGCATCTTTCTCCGAAGGGCGTCATGGTGGTTCTGGAAGCGGAGCATATGTGCATGACCATGCGGGGAATCAAAAAGCCCGGCAGTCTGACACAGACCCTTGAGGTAAGGGGAGAATTTGCCGAGAACCCTGACTTACAGAGGCAGTTTCTGTGTATGCTGCAAAAATAGCATTGCCTCTTCGTTTAAAACAGAGAGTTATTTGAAAATATGTGAAAGCGCGGATTACAAAAATGATGGAACGTGTCAACCGGATATTGAAGCATGAAGTGTTTCAGGATAACCTTGAGAAAATCAAAAAGGCAGAACAGGAAAGAATTTTCTGCTGTCACGACATGGTGCATTTTTTAGATGTGGCAAGAATAGGGATGATCTTAAATCTTCAGGAAAATCTGCAGATTCCTGAAGATTTACTTTATGCTGCCGCACTTTTACATGATATTGGAAAGCATGAACAGTACAGCGCGGGAATTCCTCACGAAAAGGCGAGCGCAAGAATTGCACCCGGGATTTTAAAAGACTGTGGATATACAACTGAAGAAATTAAAATGATTACGGATGCCATTTTACTGCACAGAACAATGGATATTGCAAAAGAGCCGGATCTGAATGGCATTTTGTACAGGGCAGATAAGGCGAGCAGAGCCTGCTTTGCCTGTGCGGAAGAAAAGAACTGTAATTGGAAAAATGACAGGAAGAATCTGAAACTGTGGATATGAGATTGTTAAGGAAGGAATGGGTATGATATGAAAATCGGGAACAGAGAATTTAAGGAGAGCGGAAAAACATATGTATGCGGCATTTTGAATGTGACACCGGACTCTTTTTCAGACGGAGGGAAATGGGTGGATCAGGACAAAGCCTTGCTTCATGTGGAGGACATGATCAAAGAAGGAATGGATCTGCTCGATATCGGGGGTGAATCCACACGACCGGGCTATCAGCTTTTGTCCTGCGAAGAAGAAATGCAGAGAGTATTACCCGTGATTGAAGCAGTCAAAAAGAGATTTGACATACCTGTTTCATTAGATACCTATAAGCCGGAAGTGGCTATGGCAGGTGTAAAAGCCGGGGTAGATCTGATCAATGATATCTGGGGCTTAAAATGGGATAACAGGATGGCAGAAGTCATTGCAAAAAGCGGACTGCCATGTTGTCTGATGCACAACCGGAAAGAGGCAGTCTATGATGATTTTTTACAGGATGTGGCAGCAGATCTGGCGGATACCCTGCATATTGCGGAAAAAGCAGGGATTGCTTCCGATAAAATCATTCTCGATCCCGGTGTGGGCTTCGGCAAAACCTATGAGCAGAATCTGAGAATCATCAATTCCTTAGAGAGTCTTAAAGTACTGGGCTGTCCCATACTACTTGGCACCAGCCGTAAGTCGGTGATTGGGCTCACCTTAGATTTACCGGTAACGGAAAGGGTGGAGGGGACAATCGTGACAACGGTGATGGGCGTATTAAAAGGCTGCATGTTTGTGCGGGTACACGATATCAAAGAAAATGTGCGTGCCATCCGCATGACGGAGGCCATTCTGAACAGTTAATAAAAAGGAGGGGGATTCTTGTGAAGGAATTTTCATGTGCCTGATCTACAAATCAGATACTCCCATAGGTATTTTCTGGGTTCATGCAGAAAGAAGAGGGTTCCTTAACCCTGGAGGATTTTTGATATGAAAAAACTGTAGGAGAATTCAGATCAGAAATTCAGATCAGTCAAGAGAAGAGAAAGCGGGGCAAAAAAGGGGAAAACAGCGAATTTTGCCCCGGTGGAGAAAGCTAATCCTAGCCAGAACAGAAGAAAACGGGGCAAAAAAGGGGAAAACAGCGAATTTTGCCCCGGTGGAGAAAGCTAATCCT
>JBJFCA010000014.1:0-6355 GCA_051888725.1 Lachnospiraceae bacterium | reverse complement strand
TGTGGTATGGTAATTAGTATGATTTTTTGTATTGCTAAAGTATATTTAAAATGAAACTGATAACGGATTTGAAACAAATGCAGGGTAAAAAATTATGGATTTATTAAAGCTTGTAATTGTGGATGATGAACCGATACTGTTAAAAGGTCTGATCAGTACCTACGAATGGGACAAAATGGGATTTCAGGTAGTGGGAAGTGCCCAAAGTGGGGAACAGGCTGTGGAAGTCATAAACCGTTTATCTCCGGATGTGGTACTGACGGATATCCGGATGAAACAGATGACCGGTCTTCAGGTCATGGAACAGGTACGTAAGACGGAAAAAGACTGCCTTTTTATTGTCCTGAGTGCCTACCGGGATTTTTCGTATGCACAGCAGGCATGTGATCTGGGCGCTTTCGCCTATCTGTTAAAGCCCATTGAGGATGAAAAACTGCAGGAAACCATGCAGAATGCTTACAAGACCTGCATGGAGCAGCGGAAAAATGCACAGAAGTACGAAAACTGGGAAAAAATCGTAAGAAAAGACGCTACGAACTTTCTACAGGTTGTGGTGCAAAAATACCTGCAGGATCAGATTCCCTTTGATAAAATGAAAGAAGTATTTGAAACCGTGGAGCAGATATCGGAAAACGAAGACCGCTTTATCACGGTGAATACGGATATTGATATTGCCTATAAAATCACAAATGCCCTGAACTATGAAGCAGTCAGGTATGCGCTGGAAACTTTTTTGACAGAGAAGATCGGGAAACGTTATTTTTTCTGGCATTTCACCTGTGAGGAAGGCTCCGATATCTTCATCGTCAGAACCAGGGATAACGCGACGGTGAGGGAACTAAAACACCTGTTGGAGCAGGCAAAGGAGGAACAGAAGAGTCCCATTGTAGCATCTATCTCCAAACCCTATAAAGGTCTTATGGGAATCAGAAGAAGCTATGAGGAAGCAAGAAAGCTGTTTAAACTGTCTGCTGCTTCCGGAGGCGGAACTTTTACCATACGGGAGGAAATGGGCGAACGCTGTGTAAAAAATGATGCAACAGAGGAAGATCTGCGGATTATCAATGCCCTGCGAAAAAACGACGCAAAGGCACTGAAAGAGGCATTTGTGCATTTTATCTATGTACTGCCTGCGGAAGAAGAACTGCAGCGGCAGAAAATGCATGCCATGATGCTGAAGGCCGAGGTGACCATAGAAGATACCTACGGTATGACCGGGGAAGTAAAGGAACAGTTTAAAAATTATTACTGTAACATGCAGAACCTGAATGCTTCCAAGGAAGTAGATGTGTGCTACAGGATTTTAGGAAAGGCTATTGAAGAGAGAATAGCCTATGCGGAAAGCCATGAAATCACAAACGGCAGGGAATATATGACTGCAGCATTAGCTTATATGGAAGAGCATTTGCAGGAAGAGGATCTTTCCATCGTGTCAGTAGCCACCCATATTTACCTGAACCCGGTTTATTTTGGCAGGGTATTCAAAGAGAATATGCATATGTCCTTCAAAAAATACCTGCTGCAGTGCAGAATGGAAAAAGCAAAAAAACTGCTGCAGAACGGTACGGACAGTATCGGCAGCATCTGCGAGCAGACCGGTATCGGGAATCCGTCCTATTTTTCCCATTTATTCAAGGAGTACACGGGAAAGCTCCCCAGTGAATACAAAAAGGAATTTGATGTATGAACAGACGAAAGACTCCATCCGGATTTCAAAAGAAATATTTAAGGTATACAATCGGACTTTTACTGCTGGCATTACTGCTGTCCAGCGTAGGAGTCTGGTTTTATATGCGTAAAAATATGATGGGGATTGTTACGGATAAGTACGCCTTCTTAAATGAGAAAACCGGTCTTTCCCTGGACAATCTGTTTCAGAAATCGGATAAGGCCACGGAAGAATGCATTTTAAATGATCTGGTGCAGAAGAGCCTGAAGGCACACCCGCTGGAAGAGGTGGAAAAAAATTCCCTGAGTAAATATTTTGCGTATATGAATTTAGAGCATGTCACAGAGTATTGTTATGTAGACAACAAGCAGAATCTGTACACCAGATCCTATTCCAAAATTTCTTATGATGATTTTGTGGCAAGCGGCCTTCTTTCAAAGCTGGGCGATTCCTATGCGGATACGGTATGGTTCCTGCAGGAAGACACTCTGTTCGGAACCGGAAAGGAAGCTCTCTATATCGGACGAAAGGTGCACAGCCTGAATTACGCACATGAGCCGGGGTATCTGTTTCTGCAGATGGATGATGATTTCCTGGACAGTCTTAAGGAGGATACAGATCTAAAGAACCGGGAAGTGGCAGTCGGTGTGACAGACGGGAAAGGCAGGATCTGTACGGCATGGTATCCGACTTCCTTTACCCTGACATCCCATACGGAAGAACTGCTGGCGTCCTATGCAGGCAGCAGCGCTGCGGGAGCCGTAGCGGAAAACGTGAAAATACCGGAAGGAATGCTTTCTGTTTACAGACAGGCACAGACCGGTTTCTGTGTGTTTACCATTATACCGGAAAAGGTTTTGGGACAGGGAACCGGAAAAATCGTTCTGGTGCTGCTCTTTATTTATTTTCTCGTGATTGCCATTGCCGTTGTGCTCAGTGTGTACTTTTCGGACAGGATTACAAAGCCGATTAAAATTTTAAATCAGGCAATGACAGACTTTAACGGAAATGATTTTAACAATCTGGTGCACTTAAATACCCATACCGAGCTGGATCAGATCGGAAATGCCTACAATGAAATGATGGAACGAATCAGGATGCTGGTGGAGGAAATCAAGGACCAGCAGAAGGAACTGCGCACCAGTGAACTGAATATGCTGATCAGCCAGATCAATCCCCATTTTCTGTATAATACGCTGGATACCATCTATATGCTGGCCCGCATCAATAAAGAAGAAACCACTATGAAGATGATTCAGGCGCTTTCCCGGTACCTGCGGCTTTCCCTGAGCAAAGGCAGTGATATCGTGACGGTGGCAGATGAACTGGAAAATGTGAAAAGTTATCTGCAGATCCAGCAGATTCGGAATGAGAATCTGTTTACCTATACGGTGGATTGTCAGGCAGACCCGGATAAAACCCGGGTATTAAAGCTGATTTTACAGCCCCTTGTGGAAAATGCAATCAAATACGGCTTCTGTGAAATCTACGAGGGAGGAAAGATTGAGATTAAGGTTTACCGGGAAGACGGTATGCTTGTCTTTCGGGTTTATAACAGTGGAACACCGATTGCACAGGATGTGGCGGACAGAATCAATGCGCTGAATGAATTGCCTTTATCCGAAGCAAAAAAGTGCTTTCCCGATAAAAAGAAAGGGTACGGCGTGGTCAATGTGCTGACGAGACTGCGGTTAAAATACGGAGACGGGGTACGCTATCTTTATAAAGCAGAAACATCCGGTACCACCTGTCTCATTAAAATTCCGGGGGATGGTGAATGGAATGAGGAAAAATAAGAAAAAAAGACATCGCTTCCTTGCCCTGACGACGGCTTGTCTGCTTCTTGCCACCGGCGTGTTTACGGGATGTTCACGATCAGAAAAGAATAAGGAAACGGAAAGCGGGCAGGAGGCAGTCAGGGTTCCCGTGATTTTTACGGTGGATCCGACCACGGGCAAACGGAATAACCAGGAGCTGGCGGATGCTTTTAATAAGGCCTATGAGGGAAAATATTATCTGGACGTGGAATGGGTTCTGGAGACCGAGGAGGAATACCGGCAGAACTTAAAACGTATGAATGCAACGGACAGTCTGCCGGCTATTATATATGATGTGTGTACGGTACCGGCGTTTTATCAGATGATGGTGGAGGAAGGACGGCTTACGGATCTGACACCGTATCTTACGGAGGACCCGGAATGGAAGAACAGTATTGAGCCTGCGGTTCTGAAGGGCTGTACGTATGAGGACGGGGCTGTTTATCTGGGACCCATCAGCACGGCTGCATTTACCTGCTCCGGTATGTTTTACAATGAGGAACTGTTCCGGGAGGCGGGCATTACGGAATTTCCACAGACCTGGGAGGCGTTCTGGGATTGCTGTGAAAAGCTGAAAGCGCAGGGAATCACACCACTGTCCCTGCACACGGAAGGAACGGGCTGGGCGCCCATGTTAATTGCTACCGCAGCTGTGGCACAGGATCCTGAGGGAGCGGATTTTATGCGGCAGATGCTGCCGGATACTTATGCAAACGCAAGCGGCAAAAAACTTGCTGTTACCTTGCAGAAGCTTTTCCGGTATACAACAGAAGATGCCCTGCATGCGGATTATGATGTGGCTTATACCAACTTCTTTTCGGGAAAGACAGCAATGATTCCCAACGGATACTGGATGATTGAGCAGATACCGGAAGCCTGGAAGGACAAGGTACGTTTTGCTGCTTTCCCGGAGAATACCCTGATTGCTTCACCGGAGACCTTTGGCTGGGCAGTGGTTTCCACTTACAGTGATGAGGTTAAGGAAGCAGCCGTGGAATTTTTAAAATTCCGCACCGCTTACAACAGGCAGGAGAAGGACACCCTGTTTGCAAAGGACCTTTCACAAGAGCAGGGCCTGCTGTCAGATTATCTCAATGCATTTTCCCATGCGGAACAGATTGTACCCAACTATCAGGTAAAGTGGAATTCCATTTTCCAGGAGGAAACCATCGGTGAAGCGCTGCCGCTTCTTGCGGAAGAAAAGATTACGCCGGAGGATTTTGTCAGGATGGCGGATGAGAGCGTATGGGAATATCAAAATGAACAATAACAACGTAATGAATATAAAAAAATCAAACCTGGTTCGCCAGGTTTATTTTTTTGCATTTGAGGTAAACTATTTGATAATGGTGTTCCTTCTTTTACTGTTAAGATGAGTACATCAAAAAACAAACGTGCAAAAAAGAGCACAACCTAAATTGAAAGAAAGAGGGAGAACAGTATGAAAAATGGTAAACGTTGGCTTGCCCTTTCCATGGCAGCCCTGTTGGCAGTCGGTACATTTACCGGATGCGGAAGTAAAAATGAAGGAAATGCAAATGCAGGAAACAATAACAGCAGCGTGGCAGATAATGGCAGCACAGCAAATAACGGCAATACGGCAGCAGGCGGTTCCGTCTATTATCTGAACTTTAAGCCTGAACAGGATGAGCAGTGGCAGGCACTGGCAAAGACCTATACCGAGCAGACAGGTGTAAAGGTAACGGTTGTAACCGCAGCAAGCGGCAACTATGAGACCACACTGATGAGTGAAATGGGTAAGAGCGGCGCACCCACCTTATTCCAGGTAAACGGTCCTGTAGGTCTTGCAAACTGGAAGGATTATTGCTATGACCTGACAGGCTCTGCAGTATTGGGAGAACTGACCAGTGAGGATTACGCACTGAAGGATGGAGACAGCGTTGACGGTATTGCATATGTTATCGAATCCTACGGTCTGATCTGCAATAAGACATTACTCGCAGAAGCAGGCTACACCATTGATGACATCAAGTCCTATTCCGATCTTAAGAAGGTAGCGGAAGACATTACCAGCCGTTCCGACGAACTTGGTTTTGCGGCATTTACCTCAGCAGGTATGGACGGTTCCTCCGACTGGCGTTTCAAAACCCATCTGGCAAACCTTCCCATCTACTTTGAATACAAGGAAGACGGCATCGGTTCCACCCCTGCAATCAAAGGTTCTTATCTTGACTGCTACCGTAACATCTGGGATCTGTATGTAAACAACAGCACCTGCAGCGGCAAGGAACTGGCAGCTAAGACCGGTGATGACTCCAGAAATGAGTTCTTAAACAAACAGGCAGTATTCTTCCAGAACGGTTCCTGGGAATATGGCAACCTGGTAGGTGACGGCAAATTCTCAGATGATGATCTGGCAATGATTCCTATCTACATTGGTGTAGGGGATGAAGCAAATCAGGGTCTCTGCACAGGTACCGAGAATTACTGGTGTGTAAACAAGGATGCAGATCCTGCAGATATCCAGGCAACACTTGACTTTATGTACTGGTGTGTAACTTCTGAAGAAGGTACTTCTTCCATGGCAGACGAAATGGGCTTTGTCATTCCGTTTAAGGGCGCAAAGGAATCCGCTAACCTGTTTGTAAAGCAGGACAGAGAATATACAGCAGAAGGTAAAACTCCTGTATCATGGAATTTTACCACAATGCCTTCCGAAGAGTGGAAAAACGGTGTTGGTTCTGCCCTGACAGCATATGCTGCAGACGAGAGCGACGCCAACTGGGATGCCGTAGTCAGTGCATTCGTTGACGGATGGGCAACAGAATATGAATTAGCAAATCAGCAGTAATAAACACCCGGGCAGGCAAAAAAGCTTTTGCCTGCCCGGCTTTTCAGTGGAGGTATC
>JBJFCA010000013.1:0-6451 GCA_051888725.1 Lachnospiraceae bacterium | reverse complement strand
TGGCATATGACGCTGGGCAGATGGTTTCAGAAGTATGTCTATATTCCGCTTGGCGGCAATCGGAAGGGACTTGGCTGTACCCTTCGTAATATTCTGATTGTCTGGCTGCTCACGTCATTCTGGCATGGAGCAGGCGCCCATTTCTTTTTCTGGGGACTTGGACTTTGTGCCTTTATCATGCTGGAGAAAATCATGAATATGGATGGAGTGCTTCAGAGAAGTAAAGTTTTCGGCCATCTGTATGTATTGTTTGTGGTGCCCCTCACATGGGTATGCTTTGCCATTCCCGGGCTTTCAGATTTGCAAACCTATTTTGGCAGACTGTTTGGTTTTGTTGCCGGTGTCAATGTAAAGGCGGGGGATTTTTGGCAGGCAGTTACGGATTACGGCATTGTATTTGTCATTGGGATTCTTTGCTGTACACCACTGCCGAGGAAGCTTTTTGAGAAATGGAAGAATCATTTTGTGGGCATGGTCATTTTAGCTGTTTTGTTCTGGCTGTGTGTAGACAGGATATATGCCGCCGGAAATAATCCGTTTATGTACTTAAGATTTTGAAAGGTTAGTGGATTGTAACGTGAAACATCTGCAGAATATGAAATATATTTTATTCATTTGCATACTTGCCGTGACAGGCTTTGTTTATTATGAAAGAGAGGGGATTCTTGAGGGGATTCACCGGCTTTTTCTTACCGAAAACGGCTGTCAGGGAGAAGACAGCACCATAAGCAGCGGGGATGCGGTATCCGATGGGGATGCGGTGTCGGGCGGGGATGCCGTCAGCGATGGGGATGCGGTATCCGGCGGGGATGCCGGGGAAGCCGAACAGGAGAAAGAACACTGGCGCTACCAGTCCGTGGAGGAAGCGTATTTTGATGATGCCGTCTTTATCGGAGACTCCAGAACCGTAGGACTTTACGATTATGCGGGACTTGACAATACGACGTTCTATGCTTCCACCGGTCTTACCGTATATAAGATTTTCTCTTCCCCCATTGTATCGGAGCCGGGCAGCAAGGAAAAGATTACCATTGAAGAGGCATTGAGCAGGCATCAGTTTAAGAAGATCTATCTGATGATCGGTATTAATGAAATGGGTACCGGTACGGTAGAAACCTTTATGAATAAATACAGAGAGGTTGTGGAGCATATAAGGGAGCTGCAGCCGGATGCCATTATTTATCTGCAGGGCATTATGAAAGTGACAACGGACCGGTCCAATCAGGGGGATTATATTAACAATCCCGGTATTGAAGCAAGAAATACAGAGATCGCCAAACTGGCAGATGATAAGACGATTTTCTATCTGGATGTCAATCCTCTTGTCTGTGATGAAACCGGAGGACTGATCAAGGACTATACCTTTGACGGGGTGCATCTGAAAGCGGCGTATATTGATATCTGGAAGCAATTTCTGATGGATCATGCCATAGAATTTTATTAAAGATATTATGATTTCTCCCATTTCAGCAAATGCATTCTTAGCAACACAAATCCGAAAAGGGAAGATTATAATTGCACTATGCGGAAAGGTATTGTGAAATGATGAGAGTTGTAGATATGCACTGCGATACCATCGCCAGGCTGCTTGCGGACAAAAGAGCGGGAAAAGAAAGTAGTCTGTATCAGAATGACGGGCATGTGGATCTTACAAAAATGAAACAAAGCGGATATATGCTGCAGAATTTTGCTTTGTTTGTGAAGCTTGCTGATGCAAAGGATCCATGGGAAGAAGTACAGAAGCTTCGTGACGTCTATGAAGAGGAGCTTGCGAAAAACCGAGAAATACTTGCTCCCGTATACACACATGAGGATATTGAGAAAAATGCCAAAAACGGAAAGATGTCTGCCATGCTTACCGTGGAGGAAGGCGGTGTGTGTAAAGGAGACATTGAGAAATTAGAGGAACTTTACAGACAGGGCGTACGGATGATGACCCTGTCCTGGAACTATCCTAACGGCCTCTGCCATCCTAATCTTGATGCAGATTCCGGCAGCAGGATACACGGGAAAATGAAGGGCCTTGAACCGAAAGCAGCAGATGAACTGTTGCAGGAATACCTGAATACACCGGATACGGAAAACGGACTTACAGACAAAGGGATGGAGTTTGTGGAGAGAATGCAGGAAATGGGTATGATCGTGGATGTTTCCCATATGTCGGATGCCGGCTTTTTTGATGTGGTGAGGCTTGCAAAAAAGCCGTTTGTGGCAAGCCACAGCAATGCCCGGGCTGTTTGTCCCTGCGTGCGGAATCTGACAGACGAAATGATTCGTGCACTTGCCCTGAAGGGAGGGGTGAGTGGTCTGAATTTCTGTGCGGACTTTCTGACGCCGTGTCAGGCAGGAGTACCCAATCCCGGTACCATAGAAGCCATTGTCAGGCATGCAGCACATATGGTGAGGATCGGGGGAGAAGAATGCGTGGGGCTCGGCAGTGATTTTGACGGTATTGACACGCATGCAGAGCTTCCGGGAGCCCATACGATGAGCCGGTTATGGGAAGCACTCAAAAAAGGAGGGTTTACCGAAAGACAACTGGACAAAATTTTTACGGATAATGTCCTTCGTGTCTACCGGGAAACCCTGTAAGAACAGGCTACCTACAGCAGCGCCTGATAAAAATCTTTAATCGTATCAAAACAATAGGTTGGTTTATAATCAGATGAAGCCACTTCTTCGGGAGTGGCTTCTCCCGTGTAAACCACGCAGGTATCCACACCGGCATTGATGCCACAGAGGATATCCGTATAGAGTCTGTCGCCCACAACAATGGTTTCTTCCCCTGAGAAACCAAACGCTTTTTCACAAAGATAAACCATTTCCGGAGCGGGTTTGCCAAGATAAACCGGTTTTTTTCCGGTGGAGGCGGTCAGCATATTACAGATGGAGCCACAGTCCGGAATGAAACCAAAGTCGATGGGACAGCACAGATCCGGATTGGTAGCATAAAAGGGGACATCCATGGTGGACAGCACTTCACAGGTCTTGGTGAGTTTTTCATAAGTGAGTTCACTGTCATAGGCTGCAAGCACACAGGCAATGTCTTTTTCCGGTGTTTCCGTGACATGCAGACCGCATTTCTTCAGTTCCGCAATATAAGATGCCGTACCCAGTACAAAGATTTTTTTGTCCGGAAAATGTTCCTGCATAAAAAGCTGTGTCACGTACCCGGCTGTGGCAAACTGTTTCACGTCAGTTTGTAAATGAAAGCAGTCAGCAAATTTTTTCACATAGTCGGCATTACTCTTGGTAGAATTGTTGGTGATAAAACAGGCTGCACCGCCCATGGCATCTATATGGGCAAACAGGTCTGCACTTCCTTCATACAAAGTATTGCCCACGGCAATCGTGCCGTCAATATCAAATAAAAACAACTTCTTCTTTGCTAAATTTTCAATCATCCGTTTTTTAAGCCTTTCTGCGTTATTCATATATAGTATACCCATTGTCCTGTTTTCTTGCAAGTGGGGACGGTTCTTTTGTCACGGTGTGTGTCCCTTTGTCACGGTGTGTCACTAATAAGTTCACACAGTCCATTCATATTATGTTATAATGTGTTATGTGACGTGACAGAGGGACACACACCGTGACAAAAGAACCGTCCCTAAAGGAGGAAAAATGAAACTGATTTCGTGGAATGTTAACGGGCTTCGTGCCTGTGTGGATAAAGGCTTTATGGATTTTTTTAAGGAGGCGGACGCGGATATTTTCTGCATTCAGGAGTCCAAACTGCAGGAGGGACAGATTGACCTTCCGATGGAAGGGTATCATCAGTACTGGAATTATGCAGAAAAGAAAGGATATTCCGGCACGGCACTGTTTACGAAAAAAGAGCCGGTATGTGTCACATATGGGATTGGCATTGAAGAGCATGATAAAGAGGGCAGGGTGATTACGGCTGAATATCCGGAATTTTATGTGGTAACGGTTTATACGCCAAACTCCCAGCGAGAGCTGACAAGGCTTTCCTACCGTATGGAATGGGAAGCGGCGTTCCTTCAGTACATCAACGGGTTGAATGCAAAAAAGCCCGTCATTTTCTGTGGAGACCTGAATGTGGCTTACGCCGACATTGACCTTAAGAATCCGAAGAGTAACCGCCACAATGCCGGTTTTACGGACGAAGAAAGAGCATGCTTTGGTACGATTTTACAAAACGGCTACATAGATACCTTCCGGTATTTCTATCCGGATGCAGAAGGAATCTATTCCTGGTGGTCCTATATGTTTAAGGCCAGAGAGAAAAACGCAGGCTGGCGTATTGATTATTTTGTGGTTTCCGAGGCATTAAAGGACCGACTGCTTGATGCGTCCATCCATACGACCGTTATGGGCTCCGATCACTGTCCGGTGGAGCTGGATTTGAAATAATATAGTTTTCGCTTTAAATGAAAGGGGAAATGTTATGAAAGAGAATCGCATAATCGCAGAAACGAACCGGCTGATTTTAAGAAGCTATCAGAAAAACGATTTAAACGATCTGTACGAATATCTGTCGGACCCGGACGTTGTAAAATATGAACCTTATAAACCTATGACGTTGCCTGAAACAGAAGAAAATCTTGACTGGAGAATTTCCACGGATGAAATGGTTGCAGTAGAACGAAAGAGCGACCATAAAATGATAGGAAATGTATATCTGGGGAAACGTGAGTTTGCCGCACTGGAAATTGGTTTTGTATTCCGCAAGGATTGCTGGGGAAAAGGTTATGCAAAAGAAAGCTGCGAGAAATTAATTGCACTGGCATTTCAAAATGGGATACACAGAATCTATGCAGAGTGCGACCCGCAAAACGAAAATTCATGGCAGCTGCTTGCTTCTTTAGGCTTTCTGAGGGAAGCCCATCTTTCCAAAAATGTATACTTCTGGAAAGATGAGGATAATCATCCAATCTGGAAGGACACCTATATTTATGCCAGATTAAGCGAGCAGGAATAGCTGTGTCCGGATCTAAAAAATCCCGGTAACAAATATTTCAATGCCGATGAGAATCAGGATGATGCCGCCCAGTACAGTTGCATGATTGGAAAATCTGGTTCCGAATTTTTTGCCTATGATAAGCCCCATGATACAGATGATAAAGGTTACAGCGGCAATAATGATGGCACAGACCAGAGCCATAAACAGGCTGTATTCCGCAATGGTAAATCCAACGGACAGGGCATCAATGGAGGTTGCAATCCCCTGTATTAAGAGAGCAGCGAGCCCGATTTTAGGCTTTTCAGCTTCCTCCTCTTTATTTTGAATTCCTTCGATCAGCATTTTGCCACCAATAAAAAGAAGCAGGATCAGGGCAATCCAGGGAATGAATTTTTCAAATACTTTGAAATACTTAACAATCGTATGCACACAGATCCATCCGATCATCGGCATGAGTGCCTGAAACAATGCAAATATACCGGCAATGCCACACATCTTTTTCTTTTTCATGGCAGGTTCATTTAATCCGTTGGATAAGGATACCGAAAAAGCATCCATTGCCAATCCCACACCCAGTAATACGCTGTTCACAAAGAATAATAAGCTCCATTCCATCTTTTGTTCCTCCAAGATTATTAGAATACGCCCATTTTGAAATTTCATTCTCAGAAAAAATTAAGAAAACCCAAGTACAGTATGTTTACTATACTTGGGTACACATTTGAAAACATATGGACTACATGTATAGTTTCAGCTATACATGAGTCTCGCAATTTAAAACAAGCCAGGCCAAAAGGCCAGTATGTTGACTTGCTACGCCGGGCGCTTGCTACTCCCTCATGGGAATTTATTGATAAAGTTTATCATTATATACGGTTTTTGTCAAATTATATTGGTAATATTTGGGATTCATTCTATAAGCTTTTAAAATTTCTTTTAATCGCTTTCCGAGACTGTAAACGGATAATTCTCCGACATATGCCTTTTTATACGTCCGTTTTCAACTCATTTTACACATAAAAGCAAAAAATCAATTTATCTTATCTGTTCCGTCTGCTCGCTGCTTACAGATAAAACTCCTGTAAGTCTTCTGTTTATATGCAAATTAGGGCAATTAGATACGGATAAAATTTCTTTATTTGATATTTTATCCGTAACATATCAAGCGTCAAGTATCACATAAAGAAAACGGACAGAACGCATTGACTAATGTGCTATTGGCAATATTTGAAAAACATAGAGAATATCTGAAAGAAGATAGTTATCTACAAATCCCAAGTATATTGTGTTATAATGAATTATTCCATTTCATTATGAATTCTATTTTGCTTCAAACCGTGAAAATGAAATTCTACTCTACGATGCGTTTGTTTCTTTTTTTGCGGAAATATCCTACAATCGAAGAAAAGAGAGGTGTTTATTTATGAATCAGGTAAAAACAGGAAGATTCATTGCCGAGCTTCGAAAAGAAAAAGGATATACGCAGTCACAGCTGGCAAACAGATTAAAAATCAGTGACAGGACTGT
>JBJFCA010000012.1:0-6463 GCA_051888725.1 Lachnospiraceae bacterium | reverse complement strand
TGGGCAATATTAAAAAATTCACTGCGTTACCGGGTGTCAGCAAGGAAAATTATGCTGTGAAAGTAACTTCGGTAATCAGAGAGGGGGAATAGAACATGGACAACATGTTGTCCCAGGATGAAATAAATGCGCTGTTAAGCGGTATGGATTTATCGGGTAATTCAGAAGATACCGTAAACACACAAGACAACGTAAATACACAAGACAACGGACCGGAAGAAACGGCGGATGAAAATTTTCTTTCCGGTATGGAAAAGGATGCCATCGGCGAAATTGCCAACATCAGTATGGGATCTTCCGCAACGACGCTGTACTCTCTTGTCAATAAGAAAGTCAACATTACCACGCCGGTGGTGACATTGTGCCAGTGGAAAAGTGTATTAAAGGAATATGAAAAACCCTGTGTATTTATTCAGATAAAATATACAAAAGGTCTGGACGGTACCAACATTCTGGTCCTGAAGGAACAGGATGTAAAGGTGATCACCGATCTGATGATGGGTGGTGACGGTACCAATACGGAAGGAGAACTCGGAGAACTGCATCTTAGCGCAATCTCCGAAGCCATGAACCAGATGATGGGTTCTGCGTCCACCTCTCTTTCCACAATGCTTGGCGAAACAATTGATATCAGCCCGCCGGAATCAAGCCTGATCGATCTGACAGAGTATCACAGCGGCGGAGATATTGCTCCTTTCTTAGGTGGTACTTTTGTAAAGATTGCATTCAGAATGCAGATCGGCGATCTGGTGGACAGCACAATTATGCAGCTGTATCCGATTGAATTTGCTAAGAAAATTGTCAGTCACTTTATTACGCAGAAGGAAGATGATTTTGCACCTGTACCCACACCGGCCCCGGCACCGGCACCTGTACCTGTACAGACAGCTCCTCCTGCACCGAGTCAGCCGGCACCACAGCCCGTGGCGCAGACCTACATTCCGCCACAGATGACGGCAGCACAGCCGGCACCGCAGCAGAATGTCAACATTCAGCCCGCACAGTTCCAGGATTTGTCTAATGATATGTCAGGAGTTATGGGTAATGAAAACATTGGACTGATTATGGATGTGCCTCTTGAGGTAACGGTTGAACTTGGAAGAACCACAAAGTCAATTTCCGAAATTCTGGATTTTGCTCCCGGTACGATTATTGAACTGGACCGTATTGCGGGTGAACCGATAGATGTACTGGTAAATGGTAAATTTGTAGCCAAAGGTGAAGTAGTGGTAATTGAGGAAAGCTTTGGTATTCGTGTAACGGAAATTATAAAATAGAGTATAAATAAGGAGTGGCAACTACTATGGCAAAGAATATTTTAATCTGTGATGACGCAGCATTCATGCGTATGATGATTAAGGACATTTTAACCAAAAACGGATATAATGTTGTGGGTGAAGCAGAAAACGGGGTAAAGGGTATTGAAAAGTACAATGAACTGCATCCCGATCTTGTACTCATGGACATTACGATGCCTGAAATGGACGGCATTGCGGCATTAAAGGGAATTAAGAAATCAGATCCCAATGCCCATGTGATTATGTGTTCCGCTATGGGTCAGCAGGCAATGGTAATTGAATCCATTCAGGCCGGTGCCAAGGACTTCATTGTGAAGCCTTTTCAGGCAGATCGTGTATTGGAAGCAGTCAAAAAGGTAGTAGGCTGATGCTGATACTTACAGTAACTGACCGGGTGGACAGTTTTGCACAACTCATTACTGTTTTGATCATATTTGTTCTGGTACTGGTAGCAACACTTTTTACGACAAAGTGGATTGCCGGTTACCAGAAACAGCAGAATATGGGGAAAAATATCGAAGTTGTGGAAACCTGTTCCATCGGCAACGGAAAATACATACAAATTGTCAGACTGGCAAAGACCTACGCAGCGATAGCCGTATGCAAAGATACGGTTACCATGCTTGTGGAAATTCCGAAAGATGAAATTGTATTCCCCGACGGGGATAATAAGATGTCCCTGCACTTCAGGGATCTGTTTCAAAAGGCAAAAGAAAAGCTTCCGGAGGACATGACGGAAGAAGTTTCATCGAAAGAAGAGTAGGCTTAAGAGTGAAAACACGTAAGGGTATTTTATCAGGAAAAATAATGATGAGAATCATATGCCTGCTGGTAACGGTAGGCATATTGTGTATTATACCGGCAAGTACCGTAAAAGCGACGGAAAACAGTAATCTGGAGAATGGTTCCGGAACTTCTACCGTAATCAATGAGCCGGGCAGTGCACAGACATCGGAAGATTTGAACAAACTGAATATTGCAAATTCGGTAACCATTGAATACAACGACGGTAACGGTACAATCAACGGCGCACTCCGCATTCTTCTCATACTGACGATGATTGCGATTGCTCCTACTTTACTGATTTGTCTGACTTCGTTTACCAGAATCATAATTGTACTTCATTTTACCCGATCTGCACTCAATACACAGACGGCACCACCCAATCAGATTTTAATCGGGTTGGCGCTGTTTCTCACGTTTTTTATTATGACACCCACGATCACGCAGATTTATGAAAACGCGTATGTGCCGTATGAAGCGGGAGAGCTGAATGAGGAAGAAGCGCTGAATGCTGCGGTGGAGCCGATCAGACGGTTTATGTATGGGGAAACGCAGGCCAAGGACGTAGAGCTCTTTATGGGAATTGCAAGGCTTGACTGGAACGGAAAGCTGGATGATATTCCGCTTACCGTATTAATCCCCAGTTTTATGGTCAGTGAACTCAGGACAGCATTTTTCATGGGCTTTATGATTTACATTCCGTTTATTATCATAGATATGGTGGTGGCATCCGCCTTGATGAGCATGGGTATGATGATGCTTCCGCCAACTACGATTTCCATGCCGTTTAAGATACTTTTATTTGTCATGGCGGATGGCTGGAGCCTGATTATCGGTACTCTTGTAAGAACATTTCATATATAGTACAAAGAAAGGCAGGATGAAATATGAGTGTGGAAGCGGTTACTGACATTAGCAATAAGGCACTGTATCTGATTATTAAGGTATCCCTGCCGATACTTCTGGTTTCCCTGATTATTGGTCTTGTCGTCAGTATCTTTCAGACGGTAACCTCCATTCAGGAACAGACGCTTACATTTATTCCAAAGATTATCGGTGTTTTTCTGACGCTTATGATCATGGGACACTGGATGTTAAACCAGATTATTGAGTACATGACAGATTTATGGCTTAATTTTTCCAATTACGTAAGCGGATGAGGCAGTTGATATGATAGATCTTTCTTTTTCTATGCTGGATTTGGAATATTTTCTGCTGATTTTTGTCAGGGTGTCCTGTTTTGTCTTTATTGCACCTTTTTTCAGTATGCAGAATACACCCAGGACGGTGCGCATAACCATTTCTTTTTTTACGGCGATGCTGCTATATAATGTCCTTACCCCTCATGAAGGTGTCATTTATCAATCGGTAGCTGCATATGCCGCAATCGTGGCAAAGGAAGCAGTGACAGGATTTCTGATTGGCTTTGCGGCAAACATCTGTACCGCAATTGTGAATTTTGCCGGTTCTGTAGCAGATATGGAGACGGGACTTTCCATGGTAACGCTGATGGACCCGGCTACCAGACAGCAGACGACAATTTCCGGGGCACTTTACCAGTACGTCATTATGATGATGCTGATAGCAAGCGGAATGTATCGTTATCTGCTGGGTGCACTGGCAGATTCGTTTATCCTGATTCCGGTAAACGGTGCCATATTCAGGGGAGAAAATCTGCTTGATACATTGATCCGGTTTCTGGCGGACTATATTGTAATCGGTTTCCGAATCTGTCTTCCCATTTTTTGCGCAGCACTGCTTTTAAACGTGATTCTTGGTGTACTTGCCAAGGTATCCCCCCAGATGAATATGTTTGCGGTTGGTATCCAGCTTAAAATCATCGTGGGTCTGTGCGTTTTATTCCTGACATCAGCGCTTATGTCTGATGCAGCATCTTTTATTTTTAAGGAGATAAAGAAAATTACGGTATCGTTTGTGGAGGGTATGATGTGATTTATAAGTATAATCTGCAATTCTTTGCCGCAGACGGTCCGGGCGGTGAAAAGACCGAACCGGCTACCGAAAAAAAGTTATCCGATGCCAGAAAAGAAGGACAGGTTGCCAAAAGCCGGGAGGTTGGCAATGCGCTTGGTATTCTTGCCATGTTTCTGCTTCTGAAAATCTGGTTGGGAAATTTTGCGAAGCAGCTGCTGGAGCTTTTTCCTTCCATTTATGAGGGAATGGATGCTGCAGTGGAAAACTGGAACGGGTATCTTCCACAAAGGGATATGCAGATTGCATTCCAACAGATATTTATCAAGACGATTTTAATCGTAGGACCTGTGTTTATTGTCTTTTTTCTGGTAGCATTTCTGGCAGACGTAGCACAGGTAAAATGGAAGGTTTCGGGTAAGATTCTGAAACCGAAGTTCAAAAGGATGAATCCCATAAGCGGTTTTAAGCGGATATTTTCCGCAAATGCACTGATTGAACTGGTAAAAGCAATTCTAAAAATCGTTTTGATCTCTTATGTGGTATACCAGTATTTGAAAAACAAGATAAGCCAGTTTTATCTTTTTTATGATATGCCGCTTCCCCAGGCACTTTCCCTGATCGGAGAACTGGTTACCGATATGGGAATACGAATTTCTGCCGTGTACTGCGTCATTGCAGCTGCGGATTATGCATATCAGAAATTTAAGTTCGCAAAGGATATGCGGATGACCAAGCAGGAAGTGAAGGATGAGTACAAACAGCAGGAAGGGGATCCGCAGGTCAAAGGCAGGATCCGGCAGAAAATGCAGGAAGTTTCAAGAAGGCGTATGATGCAGAACCTTCCCAAAGCAGATGTGGTCATTACAAACCCGACGCATTATGCAGTTGCGATTCAGTATGACCCGGAAATAGCGGATGCTCCCATCGTACTTGCAAAGGGAGCCGATTATATGGCGAAAAAGATCAAAGAGATCGCCAAAGAAAATCATATTGAGATTGTAGAGAACAAGCCGCTTGCCAGAATGTTGTATGCAAATGTGGAAGTGGGAGATATGGTTCCGCCGGAACTGTATCAGGCAGTGGCGGAAGTCCTTGCTTTTGTTTATCACCTGCAGGGAAAAGCATAAATCATGAATTCATAACGGAAAAGAGGTGAGCATGTGAACGTCAGATTACAAAAATGGGATGCAGTGGTAGCGATATACATTTTAGTTGCGTTCATCATGCTCATTGTACCTTTACCGTCCTGGCTTCTGGATATCTGTATGGCATTTAATATGGCGGTGGCTTTTACCATATTGTTTGCAACCATGTTTACCAAAGAAGTACTGGATATGTCATATTTCCCGTCCATTCTTTTGTTTACCACCATTTTCCGTATTGCCATGAACGTTTCTTCTACGAGACTGATTCTGACAACAGGAAATGCCGGTAATGTGGTGAGGACATTCGGACAGTTCGTAGGCGGAGGGGATTTGATCGTCGGTGCCATTATCTTTATCATTCTGATTCTGGTACAGTTCCTTGTAATCAACAAAGGTACGGAACGAGTGGCTGAGGTAACGGCACGTTTTACACTGGACGCCATGCCCGGTAAACAGATGGCAATTGACGCGGATCTGAATACCGGCGCCATAGACGATCAGGAAGCAAAGCTCAGAAGAGACAAGATCCAGCAGGAATCCAGTTTCTTCGGCTCCATGGATGGTGCCGTGAAATACGTAAAGGGAGATGCAATCGCCGGACTTTTGCTTACGGTCATCAATATTGTAGGCGGTCTTATTATGGGTATGACCAGAAGCGGCATGGATATCAATACCGCACTGCAAAACTACGGCGTCCTGACAATCGGTGACGGACTTGTCAGTCAGATTCCTTCTCTTTTGATTTCCCTGTCCACCGGTATTCTGGTGACCAAGGGCGGTAAAGAATCTGATTTCGGTACGACGATTATTAAACAGTTATTTGGTATTCCCAAGGCAATGTATATGGTGGGAGCAACTTTGGTATTTTTGGGTATCACCACCAGTTTAAATACCATTCTCTTCCTGGGACTTGGACTTTTGTTCATTGTAGCAGGCAGACTGGTGGCAGGAAGTATTGAAACAGCCAGTATTGAATCTCAGGTGGATACCGATGAAGCAGCAGCCGAGGAAATCCGACAGCCTGAAAATGTGAACAGCCTGCTTCAGGTAGATCCCATTGAGCTGGAATTCGGCTACGGTATTATTCCTCTTGCGGATGCTTCCCAGGGCGGCGATCTTCTGGACCGCGTGGTTATGATACGAAGACAGATAGCACTGGAACTGGGTACAGTGGTACCGATTATCCGCCTGCGTGATAATATCCAGTTGAATCCCAACCAGTATATTATTAAGATCAAGGGGATACAGGTCAGCGAAGGAGAGATTCTGTTTGACCATTACATGGCAATGAATCCCGGTTAT
>JBJFCA010000011.1:0-6492 GCA_051888725.1 Lachnospiraceae bacterium | reverse complement strand
CTTTGTGAAGTATTATGCGGAAAATCCCGGGGATATGAAAAAAGATACGCCGGCACTGCTTTCGGATTTTATTCATGAACTGATGAATCAGGGAATTGTCATGAAAATGTTTACGGCATTTCCCCAGATTACGGATACGGACATTCTTTCACTGCAGGATCGGACGATCGTGGAATATAAAGCGCCGGCCGGCACAAGGGTGGTCATTTACTACCGGTTTGTCACGGATGAAAAAAATGACAGCTCCTACCGGGTGGAAGAGATGCAGGAGGTATATGGCGGTGTTTATACCAAGGACTTCGTTCTCTTTTACGGGGAAAGCCTGCAGTACTATATTATGGAAACCGGCCGTGGAGAAGAGCAGGTTACGGAAAGTGCCACACTCCGTAAGAATGATACCATTGTAAACGAGGGCAGGTTCGGACTCATCAATGATATCAGCATCAGCTGTACGATGAAGGACTATGCCACGGTGGACAGGCTCCTTACGGAGTACGAAGAAAAGGAATTTTTGGAACGGGGACTGTTTCCCTTAAAATAACGGGAAGGAGAGGCGGATGAAGGAAAAATTTATGATTGGCTATGATCTTCATAACCAGTATGCGCAGATAAGCTTCATAACACAGGATGCATCAGAACCGGAGACTTTATCCGTACAGCCCGGTACCGAACGGTTCCATATTCCGGTCTGTCTGTGTAAAAGAACGGGATTTAATCAGTGGTTTTACGGTCTTGATGCCATGAAGCACAAAGAGGAAGGCGTGATGGTAAAGGATCTGCTTTCACTGGCATTAAAGGGAGAGCCTGTGCAGGTGGAAGATGCAGAATTTGATCCGGTAGCCCTGTTAACACTGTTTGTCAAAAGAAGTCTTTCCGGGCTTACGGCTGTGGGCGAAATTGACCGTATGGAAGCGTTCATGTTTACCTGTGAGAAGCTGGATGCAAGAATGGTGGAAGTATTGCAGCAGGTGGCAGCAGGCCTTTCCTTAAAAACCAGGCATATTTTATATCAGAGTTATGCGGAAAGCTTTTTCCAGTATATGATCCATCAGCCGGAAGAACTGTGGGTCAGACAGGTTCTGCTTTGTGATTATCAGACGGATGTGATGAAGTTTTACCGGATGGAGTATAACCGGAGGACCACACCGGTCGTGGCGTTTATTGAGGAAGAGGAAAGAAATTTTTTCGCCTGCGGAGATTATCCGGAGGATGAGGAAATGAAGAAAAGCGTTTTCGACAGGATGGACGAAAAAATGCTTTCCATAGCACAGGAGATCACGGAAGGAAAAATGATTTCTTCCGTATACCTGATCGGGGACGGTTTTTTTGAAGACTGGATGCAGGAATCCCTGCGTTTTTTGTGCCGGGGAAGAAGAGTATTCAAAGGAAACAACCTTTACAGCAAAGGGGCCTGTTATGCGGTAAAAGAAAGAATACATCCGGGAGAATTGGCCGGCAGATATGTCTTTTTAGGCGCTGATAAGCTGAAGGCAAATATCGGCATGAAGGTCATAAGACAGGGAGAAGCCTCCTATCTGGCACTTCTGGATGCCGGATTAAGCTGGTATGAGGCGCAGTTTTCCACGGAGTTTCTTCTTACAGAGGGGAACAGCTTTGAGATTGTCATTACGCCTTTGAACGGAAAGGATGCACGATACGGAAAGGTGACGTTAAACGGACTTCCCGAAAGAAAAACGCCGACCCGTCTGTATCTGGAGATTTCCATGACGGGAGAAAACCAAATCCGACTGTATGTGGAGGATTTGGGATTTGGAGAATTATCACCTTCTACCTATCATAAATGGACAGAGAATTTTGAAATATAACATAAGAATTTTTAGAAGGGAGCGGCAGATAAGTTGGGAAAAGTACTGCTTTGTACAGGTGACTATGCGAAAACTCCATATAGCTTTGAAGAGCTGGGCGTAAAGATTTATTCCATCGAGGAACTCTGTTATGTCCTCAAGGAAAATGCTTTTTTCCTGGACAGGTCGATTGTAAACAAAAGACTTGTAAAATGGATTGATGAAGAACTGAAACTGCCAAAGCTTGCCGCTGCTTTATATCCGCTTTTACAGAAAAAAACGGATCCCGGTACTTTTACAGGCATTATCCTTACGTATGTACACCTGTATGAAAATAATGTGATTAAAAAAACCGAGACTATTTACCGGGAAGGGAACGGATTAAATAATTACGAAAAGCAAAAAAACAGACTGGATTATCTTTTGGAAGAAGGAAGGTACAATACAGCCATCCGGGAATATGACAAGCTGCTTACCCAGCTTCCTGAGGAAGACAAAAATCTTCGGGCGGCTGTGTTACATAATAAGGGAGTGGCTTATTGCAGACTGTTCTGGTTCGGGGAAGCGGCCCGGGAATTTTACGAGGCATATGAGCTTACGGGAGATGAAGAATATCTGCTGCGTTTTCTTTCTGCTAAAAGGATGCAGCTTCCGGAGAAAGAATACATTGCGTTTGTGACAGATAACTCTGCCTATTTTGAGGTGTCCATGAAGCTGGAAAAAATGATGGAGGCCTTAAAAGAAGAGTGGCAGCAGTGTGAGAAGAAAAAGGAGACAGATGAGCTGATCTTAAAGAAACTCACAGAAGAAGTATCGGACTACTACCGGCAGGTGGATCAGAAAATCAGCCTGCTGCAAAATGAATACCGCTCCAACGTGGCGTACTGAGGTATCATATGGGCTTTTGGAAACGATTATTTGGCAGAAAAAAACGGCAGGAAGAAGAGGTGGACGAGGTTGTCTGCGAAAGGGACAGCGTCGACTTTAACCGGCCGGAAGAGAGAAAACAGTATATTACAAGCTGCTTAGAGCAGATGGCGGAAGCCGAAAAGGAAATCAGGCTTCTTACGGGAGAATACAGTCTGGTCACCGCATATCTTACGGACATCGAAGAAATTGAAGCGCTGCCGCCGGAACAGACAGAAGAGATTAAAAGCATTGCCACTAAATTAACCACTCTGGAACAGGAAAGAAAGAGTTACCTTGGCAAACCCCGCATGAGTGATGCGGAGTATGGAAAAATACAATCCCAGGAAAATGAAATTGCGGAAGGCATCAATAAGCTGGATGAGGCGGAAAAGTATCAGAAGCTTGTAAAACAGGATCTGTCCAGACTGGATGGAGAAAAGCATGCCTATGAATTCAGAATCACAGAGCTTTACGGGAAACTGAATGACTGTAAAGGTATGGCCGTGATTGTCCTCATTACGTTTGTGATCTGCGTGCTGATGTTGCTGATCCTGCAGTTTGGTTTTTCTTATCAGACCATCATTGCATTTTATGTGCTGATTGCAGTTATGGCGGTGGCTTTGCCGGTTTTGTTTGTATGGCACATTTCTCTGCAGAAGGAACTGGAACAGGCACAGAAAGCACAGGTGCGCCTCGTGCAGCTGCAGAATAAGGTAAAGATCCGTTATGTGAACAATACCAATCTGCTGCACTATCTGTATTTAAAATACGGGGTAGACAATGCAGGAAAGTTAAAAAAACTGTGGGAAGAATACCAGACGGAGAAAGAAGACCGTAAGCAGTTTGTAGAGGCGGAAGGCAAAATTGAGTATCACAGGGAAAGGCTGCGTACGGTTCTGCTCCGTTACCGCGTGAGATTTCCGGAAAGATGGTTTAGACAGCCCCAGGCTCTGCTTGACCATAAAGAAATGGTGGAGATCCGTCATGAACTGATTACCCGCAGACAGTCCCTTAGGGAACAGATGGATTATAACAGGCAGCTGGCGGAACAGGCGGGCAGCGAAATCAAAACAGTGGTGTCCATGTATCCGAAATTTGCAGCGGAGATTACTGCCATGGTAGAGGAAGCAGAACAGGTGCTTGGCGGATAAGCCGGAGCGGGCGCACCATAGTGGATGTGTGTACAGGATAAGCAGTATGGGCGAAAGACACAGGTGAGTGTTGGCAAGCATTGTTAGCAAGCGTTGCTGGTCAGCGTAAGAACATGGGTTGACTTATGGAGAGACTGGTTATAAAATGTGCGTGAGGGATTTGTTCCCATATACGATGCATAATAAAGAAAGAGGAGAGAACATCATGAAAAAACTGGAACAGCTTTATGAAGGCAAAGCAAAGAAAGTATTCAAAACGGAGGATCCGGATATTCTGATCGTGGATTACAAGGATGACGCAACAGCATTCAACGGTGAGAAAAAGGGTACTATCGTAGGAAAGGGCGTCATCAATAACAGAATGACCAATCATGTTTTCAAGTTACTTGAAAAAGAAGGCGTTCCCACACATTATATTGAAGAGCTTTCTGACAGAGAAACCGCAGTAAAGAAAGTAGAAATCGTTCCCCTTGAGGTCATTATCCGTAATGTGGCAGCCGGCAGCTTTTCCAAGCGTCTGGGCGTACCGGAAGGTACACAGCTTTTAGAGCCCACCATTGAGTTCTCTTATAAAAATGATGAATTGGGTGATCCGCTGATCAATTCCTATTTTGCAAGAGCATTGGGACTTGCAACATGGGAAGAGATGGATGCCATCAAGAAATATGCTTTTAAGGTTAACGAAGTGCTGAAGGCATACTTCCTGCAGGCAGATATGAAACTGATTGACTTTAAGATTGAGTTCGGTCGTTATCACGGACAGATTATCTTAGCAGATGAGATTTCTCCGGATACCTGCCGTCTGTGGGATGTGAACACCAATGAAAAACTGGATAAGGACCGTTTCCGCAGAGACTTAGGAAATGTAGAAGAAGCTTACAACGAAGTATTTAAGCGTTTAGGCCTGGCATAATACAAGGAGAAAGTTATGAGTACAGACGTATATTCAAGCCCGTTATCGGAACGATACGCCAGCAAAGAAATGCAGTTTGTTTTTTCACAGGACATGAAGTTCCGTACCTGGAGAAAACTGTGGATTGCACTGGCAGAAACCGAGAAGGAACTGGGTCTTCCTATCACCCAGGAACAGATCGACGAACTGAAAGCCCATGCCGACGACATCAATTATGATGTGGCAAAGGCAAGAGAAAAGGAAGTCCGCCATGATGTCATGAGCCATGTATACGCATATGGAGTACAGTGCCCCAAGGCAAAGGGAATTATCCACCTGGGTGCTACTTCCTGTTATGTGGGAGATAATACGGACATTATCGTGATGCGGGAAGCACTGAGACTGGTAAAGAAGAAGCTTGTCAACGTGATTGCCGAACTGGCTTCTTTTGCCGATAAATATAAGGCACAGCCCACACTGGCATTTACCCATTTCCAGCCTGCACAGCCTACTACTGTCGGCAAACGTGCAACGCTTTGGCTGCAGGAGTTCTACATGGATCTGCAAGATCTTGATTATGTGCTGGGCAGCCTGAAACTTTTAGGATGCAAAGGTACGACGGGAACCCAGGCTTCTTTCTTAGAGCTTTTTGACGGAGATCAGGAAAAGATTGACAAAATTGATCCCATGATTGCACAGAAGATGGGCTTCAAGGAATGCTATCCGGTATCCGGACAGACGTATTCCCGTAAAGTAGATACCCGTGTTGCCAATGTACTGGCAGGTATTGCAGCTTCCGCTACCAAGATGAGCAACGACATCCGTCTGCTGCAGCACTTAAAAGAGGTGGAAGAGCCTTTTGAAAAGAACCAGATCGGTTCCTCTGCCATGGCCTACAAGAGAAATCCCATGAGAAGTGAGCGTATCGCTTCTTTAAGCCGCTATGTGATGGTTGATGCCTTAAATCCTGCCATTACATCTGCTACCCAGTGGTTTGAAAGAACGCTGGATGATTCTGCCAATAAACGTCTTTCCATTCCGGAAGGCTTCCTTGCAATTGACGGTATCCTGGATTTGTGCCTGAATGTGGTAGACGGACTTGTGGTATATCCGAAGGTGATTGAGAAACACCTGTTGAGTGAACTGCCGTTTATGGCTACCGAGAACATTATGATGGATGCCGTAAAAGCCGGCGGAGACAGACAGGAGCTTCATGAGAGAATCCGTGAGCTTTCCATGGAAGCAGGAAAGAATGTGAAGGTGGAGGGCAAGGACAACAATCTTCTGGAACTGATTGCCGCAGACCCTGCGTTTAACCTTACGCTGGAGGACCTTCAGAAATCCATGGATCCCGCAAAATATATCGGACGCTCTCCGGAGCAGGTAGACGCCTTCTTAACCAAGGTGATCAATCCCGTACTGGAGGAGAATAAGAATCTGCTTGGCGTGAAGGCAGAGATCAATGTGTAATCTGCTTCGTTTTATACAGAAAATAATAAAAATCCCCTTGCGAGGGGATTTTTTATTTTGGATTTTCTATTTAGAAATTATTATTTAGAATCTTTTATCTAGAATCTTTATTTAGAATCCTTTATCTAGAATCTTTTTAAGAATCTTTTTTAAGAATCTTTTATCTAAAGTTTTTTTATTGGAAATGGCAATTTAGCCAATTGATCCTTTGTAAACGGATAATTCTCCGGCATCTATCATTTTATATGTCCGATTTCACCTCATT
>JBJFCA010000010.1:0-6495 GCA_051888725.1 Lachnospiraceae bacterium | reverse complement strand
CGTCTTAGTATCTGCGGCATTATAGTTGGTACTTGCCGGTAAAGATACGGTAATCTCTGCAGTACCAGCCTTTAAGATGGTGACAGTTCCGTTTGATACGGATACGGCATCACCGGCAGTTACTTCATACTGTACATTTGCTTCGGTATTGGTATCTGTTACATCGCTCAAATTAAAGGCTACATCACCGAAGGTCTTGTTATAGGTTTCTGTGCCTACGTTAATCTGTGCATCTGCCTTGATTATGGTTAAGGTTCCCGGTGTCACAATCACATCATAATTTGCACTGCTTGATGTTCCGGTAATGGCATAACCGCCTTCTTTTACCGGGGAAACTGCTGTCGCCTCACAGCTTAAGGTTACGCCAAGATCATATTTCGTATCGATTCCTACCAATGCTCCTTCCGGTACTGTGAAAGTAAGATCCGGATTCCCCTGTCCATAAGTCTTTGTTTTATTCTCTGCTGTTACGGTTACCGGTTTTTGTGCAACGGTAGGAGTAACCTGTACATTCACGGTATCATACATGCCATTGTAGGACGTATCCGGGGTAAAGGTCACCTGATAGGTAGCTGTTGTTCCGACAGACGGCGTATCGGTTTTACCGCTGTCCGTTACCGTCCATGCACCGGTAATCACCGTGTTGCCAACCTTCGCTGTACCGGGAGTCAGTGTCATATTTTCCACTGTCTGTCCGTAGGTTCCGCTGATCTTAGGCATATCTGCAGCCGCAACCGTCGGCATGGTCTTGCAGGTTGTAAAGGTCTTGCTTGCAATCGTTTGTATGCTGTTGCCTGCCAGATCCACCGCTGCCAGATACAGGGTATACTCTGTATTTGCTTCCAGACCGGTAAGGGTGACTGTATTGCTTCCATCCGCAGTCATAGCGGCATAAGAAACACCCTGCTTTGCTATCCATGTGGAATACCCATCATTAGCCTGCTCCGTTGCAAAATCAGTGATAGTAGTCGGTGCAGTCTCACTGCTTTCCTTTACCATATAGAAACAGCGTCCTGCTTCACTGCCTGTAAAGCTGATTTGGGCAGTTGTATCGGTCAGTGTAGATGCTCCTATGCTTGGTGCAACGATGTTACTGATTGCAGGTGCTGTACTATCTACTACTATGCCCTCTGAGCAGACATAAGCACTTCTGTTTCCGGCTTTATCCACTGCATAGGCATAAACAATATAGTTCCCATTCGGGGTAAGACTTGTTACGATAACAGACGGATTCTGTCCTGAAACACCTTCCGTGTATTCCGTAAAACTAAGTGTATCCAGTTGCTCCGCTGTCATTACCATCCCGCCGGTGGAATCAATATAGTAATAATATGCAGCTACACCGCTAATGCTGTCATTCGCACATACTTTTACATCCACTGATTCTTTATAGAAAAGACCAAAGGAAATCGTGCTAAGCAGTGATTTCCACTTGTTTGTCTTGATGCTGATACCGTCATTGTCACCGCTCCAGTCCGGTGCTGTCTTATCGATGCGCACGGTTGCAGTCTTTTGTGCAATCTCACCATTACTATTCTTCAGATAATAGGTAACTTCTGTTCCATCAGCACCTGTTTGCTCATTATATACAAAGGACGTTCCAAAGGAGTCGGTCAAACTATTACTGATGGTAAAGCCGGTCGGCGCTGTAAAGGTTACGCTCTGTGCCCACCAAGTATCACCTGTTAATTCTATACCACCCTGATCCGTAAGTGTTGCGGAATTTAATATTTTTAACCAGTTCACGGTCAGCTTCACGGTGCTTGCTGCTTCCTTATAGTTTCCGTCTGCTGCAATACTTGCCTTTACCTCATAGATTCCTATTTCAGTTGGCAGACCGGATGTAAAGGCATCAGAAGAACCCTGCACCCTATAAGAATAGGAAATCTCTCCACTATACGTTTCGCCATTTACCAAAGTGACAGTAGGTGGAACGAGCTTATTCGGAGCAATTTCAGACCCGGTATAGATTACTGGAATTTCAGTCATCTCGCCCGATGACGTGCCCCATGATATCGTAGGTGTTGCCTGTTCAATAGAAAATTCCACGCTTACCGTTGCAGCATTTTCTCCTGTTCCAAGGGTAATGCTTGCTGTGTAGGTTCCTGCATCTTTGGGTGCATTTCCATCGGATGTATTATAGGCAATGTCAATAGCTCCCTTTAATACACTATTGCTAGCGTCTACCGTTGCTTCCCTTGCGGTGCCATTGTAGGTTAAATCACCGGTCGGTGCAATTAAGGTAACAGTACCTAAATTACCACATTCAGTACAAGTACCGGTAATGGTATTTGCCTCATCGCCGGAAATAAACTTAGCAACGTCGGAATGATATATCTTTTCCTGACCAACCGAACACTCGTGATACATCCCATCCGTACTTATTTGATAACTATGCGGTATATAAACCGTCTCTTTCTCTGTATTGGAGTATACATAAGTTACATTGCCCGGCCTGTCTTCACAGCCTGCATATTCTTCATTTCGAAAAACCTTGCCTCCGCCTAAAGCAGGGTAATCCTGCTTATTTTCGTCGGCAAGTGTCTGCCCCCAGATAGAACCATCATATGTAAATGTTTCTTCGTAGCATTCACTGGAGATTTCTATCTCACACCCCTGTGAAAGGAGATAAGCAACCTCGCCGTTATGAAACTGTTTTTCGGTTTTACCACCGTTTTCATCTGCGCTGTCTGTAAGGTAATAGCAGTTTGTCACAAAACCGCTCGCTGTCCCGCATACTGCACCTACATTACCTTCACCACTGACTTTGCCAATGCTATAGCAGTTTGTGATTTTGTTATAGTAAGAATGATTATCCCCGCACACGCCGCCTATATTGCAACCTGCACCGCTGACTGTACTTGTGTTATAGCAGTTGGTGATTGTGTCATAATTTGCTCCACACACACCACCGACATCGTTTCTGCCACGAAAATAGGAATCAATCACACCGACATTTTTTATGATATATTTGTTTTTACCAAACAAACCGACAGAATCAGTATTTGAATCATTGAAATATAATCCACTTACTGTATGTCCGTTTCCGTCAAATATACCAGAATATTTATGGTCTGAATCGATGCCTATTGGAGTCCAGTCCCTCCATCCTTCTGCCTTTGTACCGTTACAGTTTGCCACAGCTCCTGCACTCGCACCACTATTTACAGTAATATCACTCGTGAGGATTGCATTCATGCTTGTGTTTACTGTGTTTACCTGCTGTGCAAACCAGTAGAGCTGTCCGGCGTTTTCGATGGCATAGTAATCAGCATGCTCATCCATTAACTCCGGATGATGCGTAGCACTAACAACATTTGCAGGCTGATAAGCTTCCTTACCGCATACGGAACATACCCTAAACCCGTTACCATCGAAATCTTCTCCATAACTATGTACTTCACATTCTGTTATGGTAATTTCTTCTGTTCTTGTCATAGAAACAGTGTCTACCGTAAATGTTGCTGTAACAGGAATTTTGCTTCCAACATTTTTTGCAGCCTTTAAGGTGGTTCCCTCTACCAGTTCTGCGTTTGCTTCATTAACATCTAATGTATAAGCTACTAATCCGACAGAAGCATCACTACCATTTACCTTCAGTGCTAATGCCGCAGATGTACCGGCAATAATCTCTGTTGGCTCTATAGAATACTGCTTGATTGTGCCACCCGATGCACCACTGATAGTACCCGCGTTGTAAATGGTTCCGCTGTTTGCTATCGCACCTGTAAAGGTTCCGCTATTGTAAATAGTTCCCTCATTCGTGAAGGTCGCAGTTTCAGCAATGGAAATTGTCTGTTCAGCCGCCACCACAAGTGATTTTCCGCTTGGAATGGTACAGTCCGTAGTAACATTTACTGAAGTGCCATATGCTTTACCGGTATCTCCTTCAAAAATAATGCCGCTCCATTCATTGTTTTCCTTTCCACTCTGGTCTGAAATGGAAGAGGCAAAAATCACAGGTGAGTCCGTTATTTTAACTGTTGAGTTTGGACTTAAACTTCCGGACCCAATACCATTCCTTTTACTACTGGTTGCTGTTATCACTCCGCCTTTGATTGTGACTTTTCCATCTCCTCCCTTTCCACCACCAATGCCTGCTCCGATTAGGCTGCTTGCTGTTACGACTCCCCCATTGATGACAACGCCGCCGCTTCCTCCGGTAGCACCGCTTCCATGACCAATACCTGCTCCACAATAGCCGATTGCTGTTACCTTACCTCCATTGATGGTGACATCTCCATAAAAACTAACTCCGCCGCCGATAGCAGCACCACTGTTGGAGGATTTATTAACGTATGATGATACAATTCCACCATTGATGGTAATCTTACCGCTTATGGAAAAGTTCCCACCAATGCCCGCATTATTAGCGTCCACATTCTGGATTGTCAGGCATCCCATCTCGTTTCCATCTGACTGAGCGTAGATGGTAAAATTATTACCTTGTGTTACGCCAATACCACCGTTAATAGTAAGGTTACAGTTATCTGCAAGTATCAGGTGAACGGTTCCGTTCACTGTAACACGACTGCCAATGGTCACAGTGCCGCTTGCCACATACCACGATTCGGTGTCGCTTATTCCCCATGCTGTATCCTCGCTTGACACTTCGGTAGCACTGGTACAGTTCTCTGTCGTCCAGTTTGTGCCGTTTTCGTCACAGGAGCGGTAACTAACACCGGTAACATTCCACTGCTGCGCTCCGCCAAGTTCCACCAGAACGGTAAGTGCCTCTGCTTCCTCGGAAAGCGCATAACCTTCCGGCAGGGCTGCGGCAAATGTGTAGCTGCCGCTGTAAGCACCTTCTTCCGGGAAGTTGTCACATGACCAGTCTCCAAGTGTGATGGTTTCTTCTGCTCCGGTTCCCGAATTTTCAGAATCATCTGCATTTACTACCGTTGCCTGAATCTGGGTTGGAAGAAATGCTGTGACATCATCAAAGTATGCAGGTCTCTGTTCACTTGCTCCCGGAAGGGCAAGATTTCCTGTCTCTTCATCCAGAATTTCTTTCTCATCAATCCACTGCCATGCGGTGATGAGCTTACCTTCTGTCTGCTCCAGCTCTGCTTCCTTTCCGCAGATGTCACAGACAAATGTGCAGGGACTTCCTTCGGAAGCTTCCGCATAACCACATTCTGACGTATGCACATGCTCACACGCATGTCCTTCGGCATAACCGCACTCTGACGTATGCACATGAGTACAGTTCTCTCCGTTTTCCCCACATTCTTCTGTATGTACATGGTTACACTCGCTGGCTTCCTGATAGCCGCAGCTTTCGTCATGCACATGCTCGCACTCGTGACCCCGGACAGGTGCCACATAACCACACTCCGCCGTATGCTCTGTATGATGTTCACACAGTCCGGTTTCTGTGCTGCCATTCTCTGCCCTTGCTGTAATCGGAATCATTGTTCCAATCAGGCAGACGCTCATAAGAAGGGCAAGCCACCGCTTCCCGCTTCTTTTTAGATGTCCTTTCCTGCAAAATTTTTTCATTGCAATCTCCTCCATTCATGAGGGGCTTTTACAGTCCCCGCTTCCTATGTTTACCCGGCGATTTTCATCATCCGCAAATCTACACTTTATCTAAAATAGCATATCATGATTCGGCTTAAAATACAAGTTTTTTCTTGTTTAAGAGCATTCAATTAAGTTTTTATGTTTTATTTACGTTCAGCATCGTTTAAACTACAATTCAGACATTTTTTCCCGCTTGTCATATTGTAGTTCAGACATTTTTATGGTAGAATAATCACAATATTGATAGTATGACAGGAGGATTCGGAATGGCTGATTTGGAAAAATTTTTTAAAAGAAACAAAATAGAGATTGAAAAAATACTTTATATATACCACCATGACAGAAAAACTGTTGTTTGCCATGAACCCGGCGGGGAAGTTTTTTCCTCAGCTCCGTTGCAGGAAGTTCTGGCATTTCTTCCGGAGGAAGATTTTATTTCCATTTCGAGAAATGCCATCGTGCGCCGTGATAAGATATTAAATATCAGCCATGAAGGTGTCTACACCATGCTAGATGGCAAGACCTTTCAGGGCAGGACAAGATACCTAAGTACCCACAGGCGGTTGAAAAAGGAAATGGAATCGGGTATCAAAAAAGCCGGCAAGGCAAATCCTCATCCCCTTAGCTTTCTGGAAAAGTGCAGCATATTAGACGATATGCCCGTTGCCTACTGCGTGATTGAACTGACCTTTGACGAGGACGGTCACGGCGTGGACTTTATTTTCCGCTACTGCAACAAGTACATGGAAGTAGTGGAGGGCATCCCTGTGGAAGAGATGTTAAACCGTTCTTTTTACGAGGTGTTCAGGAACGGGGACAGAAAGTGGCTGGTCTCTTACGCAGATGTTGCCTTAAACGGTTCGAAACGTACACTCTCTGATTACAGCCCGGAGATTGACAAGAATCTCACCATCTACTGCTATCAGCCCGAGCCGGGATTCTGTGCCTGCGTGCTGGTGCCGGAACAGG
>JBJFCA010000009.1:0-6562 GCA_051888725.1 Lachnospiraceae bacterium | reverse complement strand
GCAGAACTTGTTTTTACGGCAGAAGACGGAACGGAGACTAGAGAACTGATCCATAACTTTACCGGTGCCGGAGTGCTGCAGGGCATGCATAATACAGATCAGTCCATAACAAGCTTTGCAAGAGCATGCTTTTCCTACGCATTGGATACCAAGCAGGATCTGTGGTTTGCAACCAAGGATACTATTTCCAAAAAATATGATCATACCTTCAAAGATATCTTTGCAGATATTTACGAGAAGGAGTATAAAGAAAAATTCGAGCAGGCAGGTATTACGTATTTTTATACGCTGATTGATGATGCAGTAGCGAGAGTGATGAAGTCAGAAGGCGGATTCATATGGGCATGCAAGAATTATGACGGTGATGTGATGTCCGATATGGTTTCTTCCGCATTTGGTTCTCTGGCAATGATGACATCTGTTCTGGTTTCTCCCAATGGTGTTTATGAATATGAAGCAGCACACGGAACGGTACAGCGTCATTATTACAAATACTTAAAGGGCGAAGAAACCTCTACCAACTCTGTAGCAACTATTTTTGCATGGACGGGTGCACTTCGTAAACGTGGCGAACTGGATGGTATCAAAGAGCTTATGGATTTTGCGGATAAAATGGAGAAGGCAACGCTTTCTACCATTGAAAGCGGCAGAATGACAAAGGATCTTGCCCTGATCACCTCATTAAAAGATGTAACAGTTCTTAACAGTGAAGATTTCATAAAAGAGATTCGAAAGACCTATGAAGAAATGTAAGAATCAGAAAGGCTTGCGGTTAATCCGCAAGCCTTTCCCATTCCTCATATGCTGCATTTAAAGCCTGTTCCGTAAGTTCTAATTTCTTTGTGATTTCCTGAAGCTTTGATACATCCGTTGCAATGGAAGGATCGTACATTTCTTCCGTAAGCGCTTCTTTTTCCTGCTCTAATTCTTCAATTTTTTTCTCACATTTTTTGATGTCATTTTCCTTTTTTCGTTTTGTAGCCTGTTCTTCTTTCTGTTGCATCCAGTCGGTTTTGCTTAAAGATGCTGCAGATGTTTCCGAAACAGCCACTGTCTTAACATTCTGTTCTGCCTGTTCTTTTTTTAAGAGGTAATAGTCATAATTTCCGAGATAATTTGTAAGCGTTCCCTGTGATAATTCCAATATGCGGTGTGCCGTGCGGTTTATAAAATAACGGTCATGTGAAACATAAAGCACGGTACCGGTATAATTGATTAAGGCATCTTCCAGAATCTCTTTCGACATAATGTCAAGATGATTGGTCGGTTCATCCAGAATCAGAAAATTAGCATTGGAAAGCATTAACTTTGCAAGACTGACACGGCCTTTTTCCCCACCGCTCAAATCTGAAATACGTTTTAAAACATCGTCACCGGTAAAAAGGAAAGCAGCAAGTACATTTCGGATTTTCGTATTGTTAAGTGTCGGATATTCATCGGAAATTTCCTGAAACAGGGTTTTTTCAGCATGCAGGACATGATGTTCCTGATCATAGTATCCGATTTCCACGTTTGCACCGGTCTTGCACAATCCGCTGTCTGCGGAAAGAAGGTGATTGATAATTTTTAATATGGTTGTTTTACCGGTTCCGTTGTCACCAATAATTGCTACATGCTCCCCTCTTTTTATGGAAAAGGAAAGATTGGAAAAGAGCGTATGTGTGCCAAAGGTTTTGGAAAGCTGTTCTACAGTCAGTACATCATTACCGCTTAAAAGGGCAGGAGAGAGAGTCAGATGCATCCGGGAATTTTCTTCTGTTGGTTTTTCCAGTATTTCTATTTTGTCAAGCATTTTTTCCCGGCTTTCCGCCCGTTTAATGGATTTTTCCCGGTTAAAAGAACGAAGCTTTGTAATCACCTCTTCCTGATGCCGGATTTCCTGCTGCTGGTTAAGATAGGCATTCCATTTTGCGATGCGAAGCTGTTCCTTTTTTGCCGCATAATCTGTATAATTACCGGAAAAGACGGTGGAAATGCCCTGATCAATTTCAATTATTTTGGTAGCAAGTCTGTCTAAGAAAAACCGGTCATGGGAAACCAGAAGCACAGCACCTTTGTAATTCTTCAGATATGTTTCCAGCCAGAAAATGGATTTAAGGTCAAGATGGTTGGTCGGCTCATCCAGAATGATCAGATCCGGGGCAAGAAGCAACAGTCGTCCCAGTGCCACCCTGGTTTTCTGCCCGCCGGAGAGTGTACCGATTTTTTTGTCAAATTCTTCTTCCGTAAATCCAAGACCTTTTAAGACCCCGGTCACTTCACTTTTATAAAGATAACCGCCACTCATTTCAAAACGATGTGTAAGCAAACTGTATTCTTCCATGTAATCATGAAGGGCCTCCTCGGTGGCGCCTTTCATGGCTTTTTCGGTATCCCTGATTTTCTGTTCCAGAAGAATCAGATCATTTTTAACGGATAAAAGTGTATCATAGATGGTCTGTTCTTCGCTAAGAGAAGTGTTTTGAGAAAGATATCCGATATTTTTGCCCTTGGAAAGAATGACCTGGCCACTGTCGGGGAGCATTTCACCCACAATGATTCTTAACAGCGTAGATTTCCCGGCCCCGTTGATGCCGACTATGGCAGCTTTTTCATTATCCTCTATATGAAAAGAAATATTTTTTAATACATGGTTTTCCAGAAACGCTTTCTGAATATTCTGACAGGAAAGTATCATTTGCATATCCTCACATTCTTATCACACTCATCTTTATAGTTTACAGTCATAAAAAAACAATGTCAATTCTTTCTCCCCGGTCACATTGACATCTTTTTCACACTTTTATATAATAGAATTAATCGTAAAATTAAGGCCATAAAAACAGGAGGCATAAGGGTGGAAGAAAAAGGAATTTCCCAAGCGGTAATCGGACGACTGCCCCGTTATTTCAGATATTTGGGTGACTTAAAGGACGAAGGTGTGGAACGCATTTCTTCACAGGAACTGTCCCGCAGAATGCAGGTTACGGCTTCTCAGATCAGACAGGATTTTAATAATTTCGGCGGATTCGGACAGCAGGGATATGGGTATAATGTAGATTATCTGTATACAGAAATCAGTAAGATATTAGGGCTTGACAAAACACATCGCCTGATTATAATCGGAGCGGGAAACTTAGGTCGTGCACTGGGAAATTATATGAACTTTGAAAAGAGAGGATTTATTCTGCAGGGAATCTTTGATAAAAATCCGGCACTTTGGGGAGAAAAGGTCAGGGAGATAGAAGTTCAGCCAATGGAAAAAATCGAAGATTTTATCCAGAAGAACAAGATTGACATTGCAGTACTTACCATTCCCAAAAACAGTGCCATTGAAGTAGCTGAGATCCTTGTAAAAAACGGTATACGCGCCATTTGGAATTTTGCACATGTGGATTTGCAGGTGCCGCCCAATATTCAGGTAGAAAATGTACATTTGTCTGACAGTCTGATGAAACTTTCCTATAATCTGGAGAGAGAACATCAGTAAGAGGCTTTGGGTTAATATGAACAAAAAAGAAGAGGCTTTTTATCAAGCAATTACTACGATGGATATCCCAATACTTACCCTGGACCATAACTGGCATAAGCTGTTTGGTAACGAACAGGCAACGCCTGCCATCAGAGCAATTGAAGAAGAACTGAATACGCTTTTAAAAAAGCAGGGTAAGGCAGTGACGGAAGCCAAGAAAATCAAAGCGGTTAAGAAAAAGCTGATGGATGAAATCATTCCGCTTGCGGATGAACTGGATAAAAACATGAATCCCGCAAAGGAAAAAGAATTAAAGGAGCATAAAAAGCTGATTGCCGAGTGTAACGAAAAGCTTGATGACTGCAGGGAACTTTTGCGTGGGCTTCCTGAAAAAATCAGACGTACCAATCAGGAACTTATGTTTGCCACTATGGATGTCTGCTATCAAAAGCTGAATGCCAACGCCAGGGCTATTGAAAATACGGAAAGTCGTATTACAGATATGCGGATTGAATTAAAAAAACTTCTGATCCGTAAACAGGAGATGGAAGAGCAGAGCCAGAACCTGTATTCTTATATGCACACAGTATTTGGAGCGGATGTTATCAATTTGTTTGATACAAAATATGATATGAAGGAGAGCAAAGAGGACGGTTGAACACAACAGTCCTTTTTCGTGTAAAATGAGCGAAGAAAAGGAAATTAGGAAGAGCTATCTGGTAACGGCAGAAGAAATGCGGGCATATGATACTTATACCATAGAGAAAACAGGTTTAGATGTACTGGTGCTGATGGAACGGGCTTCCCTTGCACTTCTGGATGCCGGATTATCAGAGCTTTCATACAAAAATACAGAAAACAAGGATGCTAAAGTTCTCTGCGTCTGCGGTACAGGAAACAATGGCGGGGATGGTCTTGCGTGTGCCAGACTTTTTGCAGACAAAGAAATAAGCACGGATGTATTGCTTTTGGGAAATCAGGAAAGTATGACGCCTGCCGCAAAAAAGCAGCTGTCCATTCTGAAGGAATACGGTATACCCGTTTATGAAGGAGAAGTTTCCCATCCTTCTTTTTCCGAATATGATCTTATTGTGGATGCCTTATTCGGCACAGGCTTAAAAAGAGAGATTACAGGCAATTATTCTACAGTGATAGAAGCCATTAATCAAAGCAGGGCTACAGTGGTTTCCGCTGATATACCTTCCGGAATCTGTGCAGACAACGGACATATACTGGGTACCGCCGTAAAAGCCGACCGTACGGTCACCTTTGCCTATGGCAAAAGAGGATTATATTTATATCCTGGGTGTGAATATGCGGGCAGGATCACGGTTGCCGATATCGGAATCACTAACAGAAGCTTCGCCGGAAAAATCCCCGGCATGTATACGCTTACAGGCAATGCCAAAAGTATTTTTTCCAAGAGAAAACCCGACGGTAATAAAGGTACATTTGGAAAAATGCTTATTGCGGCAGGCAGTAAAAACATGGCAGGAGCGGCTGTTCTCTGTGCTCTGAGTGCTTATAAAACAGGTGCCGGTATGGTAAAACTGGTGATTCCCGAATGTATCAAAAAAAGTGTGCTCAGTGTTTTACCGGAGGTGTTAATCCAGACTTATGAAAACGAAGAGGGTTTATCGGAGGCAGAAAAGAATGAATTCCTGAAAAATATGGAATGGGCAGATGTATTTGTCTGCGGCCCGGGCCTCGGATGTAAGAAATCCGCAGGAACACTTTTCCAATTACTTTTAACCGATTCCGAAAAACCCCTGCTTTTAGATGCGGATGCCTTAAATATGACAGCTTCCGATAACTCTCTGAAAAATAAGATTACGGAAATGAAAGACAGGCAGATTATAATGACACCGCATATGGGAGAAGTATCCAGGCTGCTTCATAAGCCGGTAAAGGAGATAACAGAAGCAGAAGCGGATGCGGTAAAACAGCTTTCTGTGCAGTTTCAATGTACGATTGCCGGAAAAAGTGCCAGATCCTATGTTTATCATCCGGGAAGGTCTATGTATTTGAATACTGCCGGAAACGACAGAATGGCAACTGCCGGAAGCGGAGATGTTCTGACCGGAATGATCGGTGCACTTTTGGCACAGGGAATGCCTGCTTACGATGCTGCGGTATATGGTGTATTTCTGCATGCGAAAGCAGGGGACGCTGCCCAAAAAAAAGCCGGAGGCGCAGGTATCAGAGCCATGGACATTATAGAAGGTATGAGTATAGAGGAAGACACCGTTAACAGCAACGGCAAAGAGGAAAGGTGAGATAAAATTATGGAACTGGAACAATATGCAAGAGGATATGCCTTGATTGATCTGGATGCTGTGACAGCAAATATGCAGCATATGCATGAACATTTAAAACCGGGTACCGGCATGATAGCCGTGATCAAGACGGATGCTTACGGGCACGGAAGTGTAGAAATTGCTAAGGTGCTGGAAAAGTTAGATTTTGTATACGGCTTTGCCGTTGCAACGGCAGAGGAAGCGTTCACGTTAAGAGATGCCGGAATCCGTCTTCCCATTTTGATCTTGGGCTATACGTTTCCGTATAGTTATGAAAGAATGGTCAGAGAGGGAATCCGTCCTACTGTGTTTCGAAGGGATATGGTGATGCAGCTGAACGAAACAGCGGCAAGACTTCACAAAAAAGCGAAGGTTCATGTGAAGGTGGATACCGGGATGGGACGTATTGGTGTACAGCCTGACGAGGAAGGCTTTTCCTTTGTGAAATGGGTATCAGAGCAGGAAAATATTGAGATAGAAGGTGTGTTTACACATTTTGCAAGAGCGGATGAAAAGGACAAAACAGCCGCTTATCATCAGCTTGCGGTATTTAAGGAGTTTACGGAACGGATGGAGAAGGAACTGTCAATTCCCAATCTTTTGAAGGACTGTTCCAATTCTGCAGGAATTCTGGAAATGCCGGAAGCTAATATGGATATGGTAAGAGCGGGCATTACGCTCTATGGACTCCCGCCTTCAGATGAAGTGAATATGCAGATTATAAAGCTTAGCCCCGTACTTTCGTTGTTCAGTACGGTCGTTTTTGTAAAAACACTGCCGACAGGATGCCCGGTAAGCTACGGTGGGACTTATG
>JBJFCA010000008.1:0-6690 GCA_051888725.1 Lachnospiraceae bacterium | reverse complement strand
TCATTTTTTGTCAACCGTAAAATACAGGATTCCTGAAATCAGAAACTGCCGGCTGTTAGCCGGCAGTTTCGATCCCTCTTTTACGCAGTGACCGCGAGAATGCTGTTTTGATATTATTTATTTTAACGTAAAAGCGGTCACATTGCTCTATGGATAAAGATGCTGCCTTTGTGCTTATTCGATCTGCTCTGCTTCAAATCTGCATGCGATATTCCGATTAAAAAATGTGACTGCCATGGATTCCCCTTTCCAGGCATACCAGATTTCCTCCGGCACATCATAAAATCTCCATATCTTTCCATCGGGCTGCAATTCCAGCTCCAGCACGGCACAAAGTGCATCATATCCGGCAGTTTTTATCCCTTCCGTAATCAGTAAATGTCGTTTCATACTTGCATCTGTCTTCAGGGCTTCACATATATGAAGCTGTCCGTGGTATGATCATAACTGTAATAAGTACCGTCCACATATGCATAGTGGGTACATTTGATCCGGTAGGTTTTCCCATCAACTACATTGGTGCAGTCACAGGAGCCAAGAAATGTTTCATCATTGTAAACAAAGCTTCCGGATGAAGTTGCAATGGTATTCCAGAAAATACCGCTCTTTTCCTGAACCTTGACATCTGTCACACCGATTTTGGTTGCCATTTTTGTAGTGCTTGTCTGACATACAATATGAAGGCCATAGTCAGCATAACCGATTGAAATATTGCAGTTGCTTAAATAACTGGCATCTCTGGTAAGTCCCGAATTATTTACATTCCCCTGCATAATAATATCAGGGGTTCCCATCTGTCCGTAAGTCATGTTCATCGTTTCTACCCGACTTACCGGATTCTCTGCAGCATACACATTGGCAGGCATTATTCCCATGCCAAGTACTACAGCAAGTAACAGTGACAAAATTTGCAGTTTCATTTTCTTTTTCATTCGCATCGTCCTTTCTTGTATGTAATATGTATAGAATATTCCGGCCTGTTTCACATATTTCTAAGGCCTACATACATATATGTGTTGAAAAGGGCATTTTGTTACATAGGGAAAAAATTTTTTTATTTTTTTGTAACTCCCATTTTGGAAAAGTGTTTCTGAAGGCACAAAAAAAAGACCATGCCTTTTGGCATGATCCTTATTTTACGGGAAAGAAACTGCAATTTTTTTTAATTCTTCTGTTGTCTGCCCGGATATACAATACAAATTGTTGTCAATATAAAAATATATGGTGCTGTCATTTTCCGTCCGGTACAGATAATAATCCCTGTCACCTATTCTTTCTGTTACAAGAAAATCCCCGTTGGGAATCGTGAATTCATTTTTCATGACCATCTGATCAAATAACCTGATGGAAACCTTGAAGACTTCTTCCATCCGATTTCCATCGTAATATTTTATTTCCACATACTCCCCCGGATCATTCCATACAGCTATGCTCTCAGATTCCACGCCATCCGGCAGATACGATGGAAGCAAAATTTTGTCCTTCATATCTTGCGGCACCTCTTCCCAGCTGCGGTATACAGTCTTTTCCTGCGAGTGCATATCCAAACCCGACTCATCGGTACCCATATACAGATTGCCCATGGTATTTCCCCGATTCGTAATCAGTTCAAAAAACCCCTTCCCCGCTGCAGCATAGGCACCGGCATTTAAGATAGTAACTGTCAGTACGATAACTGCGGCTGCAATTCCGGCATACCGGAGCACACGGCCGGAATTCTTTTTTTCCGGTTTCGCATTCGAAGTAAAATCCGGCAGGGTTCCGTTTCTTGCTGACAGGCTTAATTTTTCTGCACGGTTTTCATATTCCTTTTCAAACTGTGCAAAAGCATCCTCCGGCGAGAGCGTATCTGCATTTTCCTGCTCTTGTGGTGCTAACTGGTCAAGCAGGTTCAGAATTTTTTCTATTTCCTCTGTATTAACTTCCTCAGCAGGCTGATCCAAAAGCAGATCGAGACGCTCGTTCAGCTGTCTCGTCAGCTTTTCTGTGGAAACTGCCATTTTATCATCGTTTTGAAGCTGACTGTCCCTTTTTTTCATGTCCAGTTTCTCCTTACCTTTTTCCGGATTCTCATTAGTTTTACTCTTGCCGTATTTTCATTCATGCCAAACATACAGGCAATTTCCGTCAGACTGTATCCACTGATGTAATATTGGCACAGTATTTTCAAATCCACATTAGGTAACAATTCCTCCAAAAATAACATGATGTCCACAGATTCCAATTCGCAATCCACCACACCTTTCCTGGCATCCACAACCTGCTGTTCATAAGATATGGTCTGATTCTCTCTTTTCCTGATCTGATTGCACAACAGATTCTTTGCCGTTTTTACCAGCCAGCCCTGTGGATTTGGGTGCTGACGCAACATCTGCCACTCAGCCAGTGCAAGGCAAAAACAATCCTGTGCAATATCTTCCGCCAAAATATCCGTCTTTTCCGTTCTTCCATTTTGCAGACGCTTGATCAGATGGACCAATTGCGTAAAATTGGCCAAATAGAACTCCCGAAAAGCTTCTCTGTCCTCCATTACTTTTCCTACGTACCTCTCCCGCCAACTACCGCTTATTTCTTAAAAAACCTTCCAATATATTCCAGACATCTTGTAACAAGTTCATCCCTTTGTTCCTTATTACAGGTAGTCAGATAGGCATCCAGATCAAACCGGTCTATCTTTTCTCCGTTTATCAGATAATTTGAATCTATATGCAGTTTATCAAACAAAAGCTGAATTTTTTCTATGGTCAAGCCACTGATTCCATTTTCGATCCTGCGGTAATGATCCTCGGTTACATCCAGAATTTCGGCAAACTGTGCCTGTGACAGATGCATATTCTCACGTATCATTTTTAATCTTCCACCGATTTCCACGTTACAGTTTTTCTTTTCTTTCTTCATAACTTAACCGACCTTTTTTATAGTATACTTTATGTTATCAATACCAAGGCAGATTAAGAAGTACCTATAATGCCCTATTAACAGGGCATATTATGCCGCATATCGTGGTGCATTATACAGAACTGTTTGTTTATATTGAGTTTTTTTCAAATCAGATATAAAATAATAATAAAAAACAGGGAGTTAAAAAATGTTAGAAAAAAAAGAAACCATGCCTACAAATGAGGCGATGGCCATTAACCAGAACCGTATGGCTGCAGAACGCACGGAATTTTCAAAAATACGCACAAAACTTACTTTAAATAACAGCAGACTGGCTGCGGAACGGACACATCTTTCCTACATGCGTACTATCGTTACACTGACGGGAAGTGCCGCAACATTATACCAGACACTGCCTTTACTTGGCGTCAGCAAAGTATTTACAATCGGACTTTCTGTATTTTTCCTGTTGGCCGTTGCATTTTTTATTTATAAAGATGCTACGACCTATCCTAAATTAAAAAAGGAAATTACCGAACTGGAACAACATGTAAATGAACTTGCTGCCGAAACAGAAGAACGAATGTATCACTGGGAGGAAGAATAATCATTCCTCCCGGTTTTACAGTGTTTTATAAGCCCTTAACATCCTTGATCTTTTGTTCTAAATCCTTAATACCGTTCTGCGCGTTGGAAATGGCTCTGCATTGCTTTTGGAACAATTCCTCCGGGTTATCCCCGTAATTTTCAAAATATATCTTGCCGATTTCAGCATAATTTTTTCTGACTACTTCTTCGCAGGTGCTGATCTGACTTTTCAGGCTTGCAATTTCTGCCAACTGCTTTGCCTTGTCGGCTACCACCTTGCCCTTACTGGTAACTGTTTCCTCAACTTTATTGATAAAATCCATATTTCCCTCTCCTTTCAGATCCTGCACTAATTCTTGCGTAAAAGAGAAAGCTCTTCTTCCAGATCTTTAATCCGCTTCTGTAAATCACTATTATTCTGCTGGAGCCTTTCAATATCCTCCAATACAGGATTCGGCAGGTCTATTTGATTCATATCTTCTCTCGGTACAGATACATTATTTCTCTTAACCACTCTGCCGGGTACGCCGACCACAGTGGAGTTTGGCGGCACTTCTTCCAGTACAACACTTCCGGCTCCAATTTTGGAATTCTCACCAATGGTAAAAGATCCCAGAACTTTGGCTCCGGCACTGACCATTACATTGTTTCCCAAAGTCGGATGCCTTTTCCCGTGTTCTTTTCCGGTACCGCCTAACGTCACCCCCTGATAAAGTGTGACATTGTCGCCTATGATGGCAGTCTCTCCAATAATTACACCATGTCCATGATCAATAAAAAGACCCTTGCCTATCTGTGCGCCGGGATGAATCTCTATTCCGGTCTTATGGGCACCCTTCTGCGAAACCCATCTTGCCAGAAAATAATGTTTCTTTACATATAATTTATGTGCGATCCGGTAATAAATAATCGCCTTAAAGCTGGGATATAAAAAGACTTCCATATTGGAATGCATAGCCGGATCCCGCTCTTTTATGACCTGCATTTCTTCTTTGATAAATTTTATAAAACCCATGATGTCATATCCTTCTTTTTTCTTAGCATATGCAAAAGGCCGAAGTTTGTCAACCTTATCACGCCGCTTACTCATTCTGCAATATCAGCAGTTTTTATGGGAATCACCTTCCTCAGATTGTCAAGTGATAATTCAACCTGATATCCGATTTTTCCGCCACTAAACAAAATCGTATCAAAAGTTTCTGCCGTTACATGAATTACCGTTTCAAAATATTTTTTCATTCCAATCGGGGAACAACCACCATGAATATATCCCGTAAGCGGCAGCAATTCCTTGGATTTAATCATCTCGATATTCTTTTCTCCCACTACAGCCGCTGCCTTTTTCAGACAGAGTTCCCTGTTGACCGGCACGACAAAAACATAGTGATTGCCTGTTTTTCCTACTGTAACAAGTGTTTTAAATACCATATCCGGATTCTCATTTAAGATTGCCGCCACTTCCATACCATTCACGGCACCGGTATTTAAATAACAGTAGCTTTTATAGGGGATCTTTTTCTGATCCAGAACACGCATGACATTTGTTTTCTCTTCTGCCTTTTTAGCCATAAATCCTCAATGTCCTTTCTTTCGTTATCCATGTTCCCGGATTTATCTGTATTTTTCATTGTAGCATAAAACATGAAAAAAAGAAAGCTAACAGAGAGCCATCAGAATCCTGCTCTCCCTAAGTGTCTTACTCTGGTCATAATCAAATTCAATCGTCTGAATATTGCAGTCCGGATATCTTTCATGCAGCTTTTTTATGATGCCTCTTTCGCATACATGACTGACCAGACAACCAAAAGGATGCAGGATTAGTACGCTCTTACATCCCCTTTCCACGTACTGTACGACTTCTGCAGCTATCAGCCAGCCATCTCCCGTATTGCAGCCAACGTCAATGATGCCATTCATTTTCTGCTTTAGCTGATGAAAAGGCATATCTGTATAAAAATCACTGTGTCCGGTAACGCAGTCATACAAATGTTTCTGTAAACCGGACATGTACCGAAGGACTGCTTTGCACCCTTTTTCCATCACACTGTTTCTGTCATACGCTCCGGCCTTAAATGCTTCGGAATCTACCAGAAACATACAGTAATTGATAAAACCGCCGCTATAAGGAGCCCCGCCGTTCTTTATTACAAAGCTTTCAATATCATCATTCCCCAGCTTGGAATATTTCATATAGATTTCGCCTGTGATTCCAACCCGCTTTTTTTCTGAATTTCGATTCACTTTTATACTTTGAAAGGCTCTGATTGCATACAGATAATTCTCCTGCCGCCTGCTTTTCCCGTTGTGATGCTTTAAGATACTCTCACACAGCTTTTTTTCCACCTCTTCCCGCACCCGGTCCGTCTCTCCGTTGATTACCTCAAAAGGCTTCACCTGCTGATACAGGCACATGATCAGGTCTCCGTAACAAACAGCCGCTATCGCTCCCCGTAATAGTCTGATAGAAATATGAAATCCGCTGTGTTTTTCCTCCCCTATAAAGCTTAGTGATATCACCGGTATATCGGCATAATCCGGATTTTCCTGCTCACTTTTTTTATACAGAACCCGTTGCAGAAGATTATAAATATTCCCGGCTCTGCAGGCGCCTCCTGCCTGCGGCTCCATGAATGCAACCTGATGGGGACTTTTCTGCCTGTTTTCCATATATTCCAGAAACTGTGCAATAATCAGTACACTGGGATAGCAGTAATCATTGCTGATGAACTTAAGTGCCCCCGTAATATCCTGAATCCTGTTTTTCAATACTTCAAATGAGTAGCCGTCCGCCCTGAATGCCGCTTCCAAAAAGACATTGTGATATTCCAGCATTTCACACAACAGGATCGTGCGATTCTCTTTATCTTTCTTTGAAAATTCTTTTCTGATTCTATGCGGTTCCCCCATAGCTTTTTACTCCACTTTTGCCTTATTCCATAAATATTGTGAAAGAACCCTGATTATATTTTCTCCATCTCGAATTCTGTACGCAAATAATATCATTTTCATAATAAGCTGTCTATCGGTATTTTGCACTAATATATTTGAAACTTTGATTGCAAAACACCCGCAAGATACTACCGCAATTGATTTTTATAATCTCTTGTTTGCTGAATATAGTAAAGTCTTTCGTGCGTCTTCCGGAAATGAATCACGAAACTGTAAAAAGCTGACTTGAAATTTTAAATTCCAGTGCAGCGGTAAATTCCACCACGCCTTAAA
>JBJFCA010000007.1:0-6877 GCA_051888725.1 Lachnospiraceae bacterium | reverse complement strand
TCCCATGTCAGTCCTTCCGGTCCTGCCGTGCCGCCTGACACCTGTGCACTGTTGGTGAAAATTCCTTCTTCCGAGTAAAGCCAGTCTATAAAATCTGCCAGTCTCTCCGGATCCTTGGCGTTGCTGCCGATGCAAATGACTTCCTGATCATTCCCCATGGGACGGCATCCATAGGAATAAATCTGCATATCTCCAATCGGTGCAAGCATAAAGCCTTTCCCGGCTTCCTTATTTGTCAGCGTATTGTATGCAGACTGGGAAAGCCATGGCCAGATACAGAAAATGATATCCCCATCCTGATATTTTTGGAACACGCTGTCGTAATTCTGAGTCGGAGAATCCGGATCCACAAGTCCCAGCTGATTGGCATCATAATAAAACTTCAAAACACGCATATACTGGGAATCCGAATCGATCAGGCTCTGATAGTCACTGCCGTCTGCCCTTGCCAGTATAAAACCGCATTCATCATAGCCGTACAGACATGCCGGCTGTTTGGCGTTGTTCATCAGATTGCCGTCCCAGTCCTTGAAAAAGGAAAACGCATAAGTAGGGTTCCCCGACTCACTTACCGGCATCAGCTCCTGCATCTGCTTTAATACGGGAAGCAGATCCTCCAGAGTGTCCATCTTCGGATAATTCAGCTGTGCATACAGATCCCAGCGCAGATACGGTCCGTAAGTAGGCTCCATGGTTTCACTGGACTGTAACGGAGAGTTTTGGGAGAGTTCGGAGGGGATGGCATAGATTCCGTCTTCTGAAACACGGTCATTCAGCTCCCGGATTGCCGTCTCATACCGCATAATATCCTTCCCCTTCAGGTAACCGCTCATGTCCATGATCAGACCTGCCGTTACCATCTTTTCCAGATTTCCTTTTTCGCCGCCCACAATCACCAGATCTCCCAGATTGCCGGCTGCAGAACGGATTTCATACAGCGTATCTCCGCCTCCTGCCACATTGGGGGCTATGATATTCAATTCCATATTGAAACGGTCCTTTACAATCTTGGCAAACCAGCCGGACTGCAGTCCCTGAAAATTGGCCTGTGCATCAAACACATCCACCACAATAAACTCATCGTAAGGACAGGTTTTTTTACTCTTCTGTATATTGCTGATCACTATAATTCCCGCAACCGTTGCGCAGATTATCAGCAGTAAAACTGCTGTTATCACTTTTTTCTTTTTCATCTTCAACCGTGCTCCTCTTATAAAGTACAGAGACCTTCTGTTATCAGTATACCATGAAGAGCCACATCCGAAAATACTTATTTTCATTGACTGAATTTGGAGTTTCTTCTATAATTTATTTAGATTGACACGTTAAAAATGTTACAAATAAGGCGGGAGAATCTATGTATAAAGTACTGATTGTAGATGACGAAGCACTGATCCGTGACGGTCTGAAACAAATCATCGAATGGGAATCCCTTGGATTCACTATATGCGGGGAGGCATCCAATGGGGAAGATGCCGAAGCGGAAATTATGACAAAATTACCTGATCTGATCCTGATGGATATCCGGATGCCCCGTAAGATGGGTCTGGAAGTAGTAGCAAGTGTTCGTCAGAAGGATTTTAAGGGAAAGTTTATCATATTGAGCGGCTATTCCGATTTTAAGTACGCACAGGAGGCCATCCGGTACGGCGTGGAATATTACCTGACAAAGCCCATCGATGAAGATGAGCTGTTAACCTGTGTCAACACCATCAAAGAGTCTCTGGATAATGAAAACCGCAGTCAGGATACTTATGATCTCTTAAAGAAAAAAGCCCGGAATGTCATACTGCACGATCTGGTCACCACCGGGATTGAAACATCCGGCGATCAGATTGCGGATCTGGACCTTTCAGCGGATGTATACCAGGTAGTCATTTATGAGAACTTTAACACCCAGCCCGGCAGCACCTTTTATAACTTTGCGGACCTGTTAAAAGTCAGCAACAAGCAGGAACATACTTTTTATCATTTTGAGGAAGATGCCAAGGACGTTGTACTCTTAAAAGGCACCTATGCCCTGAACCGTTTCCGGGACTTTTTAAGACATTATGAGGATGTAAATCCGCCCCAGAAGGGCAGTCCCATGGATTCCCTTTTTATCAGCTACGGTCGTCCCGTGGAAGCCCTTTCGGAGGTTCCTCTTTCCTATAAAGAGGCTGCTTTCCTGATATCCAGGCGTTTCTTCTGTATGCAGGGACAGCATACCTTAGGATTTGAAGATCTTCCAAAATTTACCTCCACATCCCATTTGCAGCCTGAAATGCTGCAAAGCTATGCAGATTATCTGGTGGGTTATCTGCAGACCTTTAACAGAAAAAATGTGGTGGCAACCCTGACGCAGCTGGAAGACTATTTATACAATGTGGAGGACAGTATCTCTGACGTCAAGCTCTTTTTGACCGATTTGTACCTGTGTATCAAGGAGAAAATCAACCTGATCTACCATACGTTAACCATACCGTTTCCCACCAATTCCAATGTCATTGATTATATCGAGAAGAAACCTTATCTCTATGAGATCATCCAGTTCTTCTCCGAGCAGTTTGAAATGATCATGAATGCTACAGGCAATCCCTCCCGTAATAACGTGCTGGATGATATTCTGTACTACATCGATCATAATTACTACAACAATATTAAGTTAGAGTCCATTGCGCCGTTATTCGGATACAACAGTGCCTACCTGGGCAAGATCTTCAACAAGACCGTAGGGGAAAGCTTTAACTCTTATGTGGATCACGTACGAATCGAACATTCCAAAGAAATGCTTCTGTCCAACAATCTGAAGGTTTATGAGGTGGCGGAGCGTGTCGGCTACCGCAACGTAGACTATTTCCACAAGAAATTCCGGAAATATGTGGGAGAAAGCCCTGCGGAGTTCCGTAAGCAGAATGGAAACTTAGTTGATGAAGAATAAAAAAACGAGTATTTCGAAACTGATGAAACGTTTTGAAATACTCGTTCTTATTTTGTCTGCTGTCAGTATCCGCAAAGGCCGGTCAGCCAGGTGTGTACCAGACCAATCCAGCTTTGACAGGCAGGAACCACTTCACATGCTTCCGGTGTCTCCGTAATCCTGCTGGCAAGTCCCAGACCGTGACCGCCTTCAGGATAAAGATGAAACTCTGCCGGAATACCTGCTTTCTTTAAGGCGCTGACCAGGGCAAAGGAATTCTCCACCGGTACACAGCCGTCTGTATACGTGTGCCAGATAAAAGCCGGCGGTGTGTCTTTGTTTACCTGGTTTTCCAGCGACATCTTTGCAATCAACGCATCATATTGCGCTCCCAGAAGATTCCGGAAGGAATCCCTGTGGGCAAACTCTCCGGATGTAATCACAGGGTAATTTAATATCATCCCGTTCGGTCGTAAAAGCTCCTTCATCTCTTCTGTAAGAGCCAATTGCCGCGCAACCCATGCTTCACTCCAGAACATGCCGTAGGAAGCTGCCAGATGACCTCCGGCAGAGGATCCCTCCACAATGATATGTGCCGTGTCCACATGCCACTTTTCGGCATTCTGTCTCAGCATAAGCACCGTTCTTGCAAGTTCTGTCAGGGCTGTGGGATATACGGCAGGTGCAACGGAATACTTCAGTACCACTGCATGATACCCCATGGCAAGGTACTGCAGTGCCAGCATCTCGCCCTCTCTTGACGACAGATAGCAGTAACCGCCGCCGGGACAAACCACAATCACCGGTCTTTTTTTGATTTTGTATTCATCCGAGTCCTCAATCAGATATGTCTCAATACAGGCACTATCTGTCGAACCCTGTTCCCTTAACGGTATGATTTCATGTATCATATATTTTCCTCGGGATTGGTAATGGCTCCCGGTTCCTTCTCAATCTGTCTGAAATAATACATGGCAAATCCGCTGACGGTCAGCATCAGGCACGCCGGTCCAATCAGAATTCCGAAAAGCAGAGTGGTATTATTGAAAATAAAGACCACAACTTCCACTGCAAGGATGACCACTAAAAATATCGTTCTGACAAAATACTTCGTTGCAATCCTGAAGCCGTTTTTCATAGTGCCGATCAGCGTATTCTCATATCGTGCACTCAGCGGAAAAGCATATAAGAAAATCATCACAATAAAAAATATGGTCACAATTCCGGCGATCAGAAAGATCACCGGATTGTTTTCCAGTTTATTAAATAATTCAAAGTCCAGATAAGCCGCATATGAAGCAGCGAGGCAGATGAGTCCCAAAGGAATCCCCTGTTTTAAGTTCTCCTTAAATGCTTTGACAAACTGCCTTGCCACATATCCTTCCCGTTCATCCACCATCTTCAGCGTCACACTGTAAGCGGCAACCGTTGCCGGTCCGATGGTTACAATGGGTATCGAAAAAACCATCCACAAAAAATTCAATTTGATCATATCCCATAAGCGGGTCATGAATCTGTAAAACGGGCTGTCTGTACTGAAAAATTTCATTCTTTATTTAACCTTTCAAAGTAATCTTTCGATTATCTCAAGGGTGCCTGCAGGGCGTTTTCTTTTGCAGCTTCCGCAATACTCCATTCCACGCATTTATCATAGCCGTAGGATTTTGCCTTACCGCGCATTTCCGCTACGATCTTATCATACTCTTCTTCGCTTTCCGCATAAATGGCTCTCCAGCTGTAATCCTTTAAGCAGGTTGCCACCTGGTTCCAGGAAGCTTCCAGAGATGCCTCTTTTTCGGGTTCGGAATAAGTGGTTGGAATGTCTACCGCATAATTGCCCTTATCCATGTACTCTTCTACCGTGGTGCAGCCTGTAAATTCTCTCCAGTCTCTCTCTGCTTCACAGCGTCCGTCCGGCACCTGGGTACTTGCCCAGTACTGCTGGTCATATCTTTCACCGGATTCCGGATTGATATCTGCTGCAGTCCATGTGGTATTGTTGATCTGGCAGGCGCCATCGTTAAAGGAAGCGCCACCCCATTCTTCAGGCATCAGGGTTGTTCTGTCTTCAAAACAGGTCTTGCCAAAGTCTGTGAAATAGGTCTTGCCGTTTTCATCATAATCCCAGCAGAGTCCTTTCGGGCCGTAGTCCATGGTCAGCCGTCCTTCCGGTGTGCACAGCCAGTCAATGATCTCCATGCAGAGTTCAGGATACTGGGTCTTGGCACCGATACTCCATACACGGTTGCCACCTACCGCACTCAAACCGGCAACGATCGGGCATGCCTCTGTAGGCGTTAAACTCTCCATAATCTTATTTTCATTATAATGCTCTTCTTTGTTGTATGCAAGAGAACCTGCGTAATTAAAGATGGAGAAAAATACGTTACCGTTCTGTACCTTGGCAATCATGTCGTCGTATTTCTGGGTCATGGAGTCGGGATCCAGAAGTCCGTTACGGTACAGCTCATTGAACCAGTGCAGCATGGTCAGATAAGGACTGCCTTCGGAAAGAGCATCATAGTACTCACCATTTGTAACATTGTAGTGTCCGAAGCCCCATTCATCATAACCGTAATAAGCGGTAGCCATGGCTTTTACATACATAACATAGTTGCCGTCCCAGTCAGGCCATATTGACATTGCATAGGTAGGCTTTCCGTCATCACCGGTAGGGCAGATTTCCTTCATCTTTATTAAAACGTCCATCAGATCATCCAGATCGTGTACTTTCGGATGTCCTAACTGCTCATACAGATCCCAGCGGATATCCCAGGTATAGAAGAATGCATCGTGGCTGTCAGCGCTGGATGCCACATTATGTCCGAATCCGTAAACCTTACCGGTTCCGGAAATATCTCTGTTTTTTGCCAGTGCAGTCTGCATATGCTCATTGATATAGGGACCGTAATCTGCAAGCAGATCATCTTCCTCCCAGTCATAAAGCAGTCCGGCTTTTACAGCCTGGATATAATCTTTACCGTCGGAACCCCATACTACAATGTCGCCTAAGTTTCCGGCTTCCATACGGGTGTCATAAACGCCGTCACCATCCGGAATCAGGTTGATTTTCACGCCAAATTTATCTTCCATGATTTGGGCAAACCAGCCTTTCATTTCGCCGGAGTAATTTGCCAGCTGGCTGTACACCGTCAGTGTCACCAGATCTTTTTTGCCGCTGCTGCCACCACTGCCGCCGCATCCGGAAAACAGTCCCAGAACCATGACTGCGGTCAGCATCAACGCTACTACACGCTTCATCTTTTTCATTTTTTAATCCTCCTTTAACTATAGTAAATGCTTAGCCCTTAACGGCACCCAGCATAATACCCTTTACAAAATACCTCTGCATAAACGGATATACCAGAAGAATCGGGATAATGGATACCATGGAAATCGTATATTTGATAACCTTGGCATTCAACGCACTCTGCATCAGAGTCTCACCCACGGTGGAGCTTACGCCGCTGTTCATCAGTGCTCCGATATTGGAACTGGTATTCAGATACAGATACAGTCTGTGCTGCAGGGTAAACAGGTTGGACGCATCCTGCATCAGGATCAGGGAATCCGTAAAGGAATTCCAGTGTCCCACCGCACCGAAAATAGCAATCGTGGCAAGAATCGGTGTACAAAGCGGCCAGATAATTTTTTTGAATATGGTCCAGTAACCGGCACCATCCATGAAAGCGCTTTCCTCCAGTTCAGCGGGAATGGATTCAATGTAGGTCTTTACCAGGATAATGTTGTACGGTGCCACAATACCGGGAATAATGTACGCCATAAAGTTATTGGTCAGTCCCAGCATGGACATATTTAAATACCAGGGAATCGTGCCTGCATTAAAATACATGGTAACAACCAGAAAACGGTACCAGAATTTTCTCTTCCACATCTGCTGTTTGGTGACCAGATATCCGACAAATGCAGAGGCTGCTACCATCAGTGTGGTTCCCAGAATCGTTCTGCCGATGGAAA
>JBJFCA010000006.1:0-6889 GCA_051888725.1 Lachnospiraceae bacterium | reverse complement strand
AAAAAGTATACCATACTTTGCGAAAGATTGACGAAAAACTCTAAATTGTATATAATTAAGTACAATTCTAAAAGGGAATCTTTTGCAAAGAAGTGCCCATAAAAAGGATGGAATGATTCTATGCAGGAATTGCAGATAGACGGATACGCAAAGGTAAATCTGGGACTGGATGTGGTGCGCAGGCTGCCGAACGGTTATCATGAAGTGCGGATGATCATGCAGACGGTGGGTGTGCATGATACCATTATCCTGACGAAAAAAACAGAAGGAATCTCCTTCTCCACACAAAACGGAGACATTCCCTGTGATGATACCAATCTGGCTTACATTGCGGCAAAACGCTTTTTAGAGGCTTACGGCATAAAAGGCGGTGTGGAAATAAAGCTTATCAAAAGGATTCCCGTGGCGGCAGGTCTGGCAGGGGGCAGTACGGATGCAGCGGCAGTTTTAAAGGGAATGAACCTTTTGTATGAGACAGGGTTAGGCAGTGATGAGCTTATGGACATCGGCGTGAAGATCGGTGCGGATGTGCCCTATTGTATTTTGGGAGGAACTGCACTGGCAGAAGGAATCGGAGAGAAACTCACACCCCTCTGCCCTGTTTTGGATGCGGTGGTTCTTCTGGCCAAGCCTAAGCTGTTTGTTTCCACAAAGGAAGTCTATGGCAGGTTAAAGATAACCGAAAAGACCAGACATCCTGATATTGACGGCATGATAAATGCCATCCGGGAAGGAAGCCTTACCGGTATCACGGACAGGATGGAAAATGTTTTACAGGATGTGACGGCAGGGCTGCACCCGGTCATCTTAAAGCTGATACAGGCAATGGAGCGGAGCGGGGCACGAAAAGCCATGATGAGCGGCAGCGGGCCTACGGTGTTCGGAATTTTCCGGACAAAAGAGGAAGCAGAACACTGTAAAAATACACTGCTTAAGATGCAGGCGGAACCGGAATGGATGGACGAAGGGTTCCCGGAGGTTACGGAAATCTATGTGACGGAATTTGTTCGTCCGCTGTGAAAGCCGTAAAACGGCAGAATGAGAGGAATTATGCAGGATAACTTACAGACAAATATGGATGATTTTCTTCCATTAAGAGATGTGGTATTTAATACGTTGAGACAGGCCATTCTCACGGGAGAGTTAAAGCCGGGAGAGAGACTGATGGAGATCCATCTGGCCAACAAATTAGGTGTCAGCCGAACCCCGATCCGTGAGGCAATCCGCAAGCTGGAACTGGAAGGACTGGTGACCATGATTCCCAGAAGAGGGGCAGAGGTCGCACAGATCACGGAAAAAAGTCTGAAGGATGTACTGGAGGTACGCCGTGCCCTGGATGCACTAAGCGTGGAGCTTGCCTGCGACAGGATCAGCACAGAGGAGCTGGAGGCACTGGGCAGGGCATGTGACCGTTTTGAAAAGGAAGCGGCTACCGGAGATCCCAAAAAGATTGCAAAGGCAGATGTGGAATTTCATGATATTATTGTGAAAGCAACCCGCAACAACAGACTGATCCAGCTGATCAACAATCTGTCCGAGCAGATGTACCGGTACCGGTTTGAATATATCAAGGACAGCAGCACCCATGAACAGCTGATTGCGGAACACAGGATTCTTTTTGCATGTATCCGCAGTAAGGATAAGGAAACGGCTGCCAAGACAGCCAAACTGCATATTGACAATCAGGAAAACGCCATTATGATGCAGCTTAAGAAGGATCAGGCGAACCGGCTTGTATAAATCGTTTTTTCCCGGCCATACTAACTATAAGCGACCGACAGGTCCTAAACGGTATGGAAGGGAAAATGATGAAAAAAAGAGAATTATTTCTGAAAAGAATTCTTTGTGTTTTTGCAGCGTGGGCTTTTTTTGGTCTCCTGTATCCGGAGATTGTTTTTACAAAGGATACCTGCAGGGTGATTTCTGCGGATGGACAGGAAATGGTCTGTGAGGTGCCGGAGGGAAGCGAACTGTATTACAGACTACTGTCTGCTAAACCGGACGAGATCAAGGCAAAAAGCAGAATTCTGGAACTGATCAGTCAGTTCTTTTGTGAATAGGAAAGAGCAGGGATATCAAAATGAATAAAATGGATAAGGAAGCACCCATAGGTGTGTTTGACTCAGGAATCGGCGGCCTCACGGTAGCACGGGAGATTATGCGTCAGATTCCCAATGAGAAAATCATATATTTTGGTGATACAGCCAGAGTTCCCTACGGCAATAAATCCAAAGAAACCGTGACGCGTTTTTCCAGACAGATTGTGAGATTTCTGGAGAGTCATCAGGTAAAAACCATCGTAGTGGCATGTAATACGGCAAGTGCTTACGCACTGGATGAACTGGAAGATGAAATTGATATTCCCATCATGGGGGTGGTAAAGCCGGGAGCCAAAGCTGCCGCCGAAGCAACAAGAAACGGCAAAATCGGCGTTATTGCCACGGAAGCGACCATCAACAGTCATATTTACGGGGAGTACATAAAGGAACTGAATCCCGATGTGCAGATCTGGGGCAAAGCCTGCCCGCTGTTTGTTCCCCTTGTGGAGGAAGGACTTCTGCAGGATCCCGTAACGGACGAGATTGCCAGAAGATACCTTACGGAGCTGATTGACCTTAACATTGACACGCTGATTCTTGGGTGTACCCATTATCCGTTGATTCGTTCCACCATCGGACGTATCATGGGAGAAAACGTGAATCTGGTGAACCCGGCTTATGAAACAGCCAGGGAATTAAAGGAAATGCTGGCGGAGAAGAACCTTTTACAGGACAAAGCTCCCGGACTTGGCAGCAATCAGTATCAGTTTTATGTCAGTGATACCACGGACAAATTTATCCGTTTTGCCAATTCCATTATTAAGTATGGCATTCTTTCCGCAAAGCAGGTAAATATTGAGGAGTATTGATCTATGACAGAAGAGGTATTGCTTACCATAAGCACCCTGCAGTCTTTTGAGGGTCAGAAGGATACCGTGGAGTCCAGCTCGCCCGCCAGATATTATAAAAAGGATGAAAGCCACTATGTTTTCTGTGAAGAAACGAACGAGGAACAATGCGGTACTGTGAAAACAAGGATAAAGCTAAGTGGCGGAAGCATTGAATTGAAAAGAAGCGGTGCGGTTTCCACAAGCATGATATTTGAAAAAAATAAAAAGTATCCTGTCATGTACCGGACTCCCTATGGGAGTTTAGAACTTACGGTGGAAACGGAAAGTATGGAAATGACGGAAACGGAAGAAGAGATCCGGGCTTGTATTGTTTATACACTGCAGGCAGAAGGGACGCATATGGCAGACTGCCATCTTTCCCTTTCCATTACACAAAAATAAGAAACCACGTATCTGTGGTTTCTTATTTTAATGTTACGTTCATTATTTAACGGGTTTTGCACCGGCCTTTTCCTGTGCAGCCTCAATGGCACGTTTGAAGAAGCCTTTCTTTTTCTGGGGTGCTGCGGGAAGCTTGCCGTGAAGTCCTTTGACATCCAGTATGTAAATACCGCTGACAGATGCTTTGACTTCCTTCTTTACAGGTATGCTGTCAAATATTTTCTCGTCACTGACCAGGGATACGATCTGGGGACCTACCTTGGCTTTTACGATGGGAAGCTTGGAATTCCGCATCAGCTTGGGTGTCTGCTCCATGACAATGGAGGGAAGCCCCGAATCTTTGATCTTCATTCTCTTTTTGTCAATAATCAGCATGGAAACAGTCTGTTTGTTCTGTTCCATAAGCATTTGCTGTTCCGCCTGTTTCTTCTGTGCCTTTTTTCCGAAGAAATATAATACAATTAATATGGCAACTGATACACCAATTATAATTAGGGTAATAATCCAACCTGTACTCACCGGTTTACCTCCTGAATTTACTTTGCAAACCTCATTTTAACATTGTTTCTTCTATAAGGCAATATGCTTTTTGGGGGTATTTTTTAAGAAAAGAGTGTGGTATACTCATTAAAACAAAAAGAAAGGAGCCCATATGCAGCAGGTTCTTGATATCGCCATTCAAGTGATACAATTTATATTCAGGCACCTTGTGTTTTTTAACCTGATCTTTGCGGTAGCGGTGGTATTCTTTCAGCGTAAGGACCCAAAGACGGTGTGGACATGGCTTCTGGTTTTGTATTTTATTCCGATCGTAGGGTTTGTTTTTTATCTCCTGATCGGCACGGACATGCATAAACAGAAGATGTTCCGGGTAAAGGAAATAGAGGATAAGCTGAATGAAGCCATAAGGCAGCAGGAACACAGGATCCAGAGTAAGCATTACGAAGAGGATGACCCGGAGCTTAAGGATTATACGGATCTGGTATTGTTTAATTTAAATACTACAGGCGGCGTACTGACGGATAACAATGATGTTGACATTTATGTAGACGGTAATGCCAAGTTTGAGGCACTGCTGGAAGACATCAGAAAGGCAGAAAAATTCATCCACATCCAGTATTACATTATTAAAAACGACGTACTGTTTAACAGGATCAAGGATGCTTTGCTTGAAAAGGTGCAGGAAGGTGTGGAGGTCAGGATTCTTTTTGATGCCATGGGCTGCCGTTCCGTAAGAAAGAGCTACTGGGACAAACTAAACCGTGCAGGCATTCAGACGGCAGAATTCTTCCCGGCTTTATTCAGAAGGCTGCAGCTGCGTATCAATTACCGGAATCACCGCAAGATCGTGGTGATTGACAATAAGGTGGCATATGTGGGCGGTTTTAATATCGGCAAGGAATACATTGGCATGGATCCTAAGTTCGGCTACTGGAGAGATACCCATCTGCGTATCACGGGAGAGGGGATCATGGGTCTGGAACTGCGTTTTCTGCTGGACTGGAACTATGCAGCCAAGGATCATCTGTTTTCCGATCCACGTTACATGGAAGGCTTTGTTCCCGCAGGCAGGGATCACTGCCACATGCAGATCATCTACAGCGGACCCGATACTTCCTTAGAGCCCATCCGGGATAATTATATCCGGCTGATCCACAAGGCGAAGGAGAGAATCTATATCCAGACACCTTACTTCATACCGGACGAGTCCATGTTGTCTGCACTTTTTATGGCAATTTACTCCGGCGTGGAGGTCAATCTGATGATTCCCTGCAAGCCGGATCATCCCTTTGTGTACTGGGCTACCTATTCCTATATGGGAGAACTGGTCATGGCGGGTGCCAATTGCTATATTTACAATGACGGTTTTTTACACGCCAAGGGAATTGTTGTGGATGACAGGGTGCTCTGCTACGGTACCGCAAATATGGACATCCGGAGCTTTGCCTTAAACTTTGAAGTCAATGCCATTCTCTATGACAGAAAAAAGGCAAAAGAAATGTCGGACTACTTTAAAAAGGATCTGGATAAATGTACCAGAATCACGAAAAACATGTATACAGGGCGCAGTCTGTGGGTCAGACTCAAGGAACAGGTCTGCCGGCTTATGTCACCGCTCTTGTAAAATAGCAGGATTTATGATATAAAAAAAGAAGTTGTTAGATAAAAAAGGAGTAGATTATGAAGAAAAAAATCGCAGTATTATTAGCTCTTTCCCTGACACTTGGTGTATTTGCCGGATGCGGGGACAAAAAAGAGACAGCTGATGGAGAGTCCACAGTGACAGAAGATACGGTTGCACAGGAAAGTGCCTCCCAGACTGATGATTCCGTTCCCATTGTGGATAAAGAAGTGGATGTGCTGGAAAGTGTTACTTTTAACGGAGATTATAAAGGCATTGAGCTTTCTATTCCCAAGCAGGCAGAGGTGACGGACGAAGCAGTCAATACGATTGCCGTACAGACCTATGCCAAGATGGGTGCAAAGAGCAACAGCCAGAAAACGGTTGTGGAAGACGGTGACATTGTCAATATTGATTTTGAAGGCAAGAAGGACGGCGTGGCATTTGATGGCGGCACGGCAGAGGCCTATACACTGGAAATCGGCAGCGGAAGCTTTATTGACGGCTTTGAAGACGGTCTGATCGGTGTGAATGTGGGAGACACCACGGATCTTAACCTGACATTCCCGGAAGGTTATCAGAACCCGGATCTTGCAGGACAGGATGTAGTATTCACCGTTACTGTTAATTACATTTATCCCAGCTGCAAGGAAGAAATGATAGACGAAGAAATTGAGACACTTACTGAGGGTGAGTACACGACGGCGGATGATTTTTACACATTCTGCAGGGAGTATCTGGAGGCAAGCGCCAAATACAACTATACGGTTGCCAAGGAAAATGCGGTCATCGGTCAGTTAGACAGTCTGGCTGAGGTCAAGGAAATCTCACAGTCTCTTGTAGACAAATATGCAACACAGCTTACGGAAAGTCTGGAAAAGCAGGCTGCAAGCTATGGACTTGATCTGGATACCTTCTGCTACTATAACGCAGGCATGGATTCTGCCACCTATATCAGCCAGTCCGCACAGACCAGTGCCAGACAGGGTATGATTTTTGATTATATCGCCAGAAAAGAAGGTCTTACCATCGAGGATGACGAGCTGGAAGAAAAACTGAAGGAAATGGCAGATGAAAACAGCTATGAAAACGTGGAGGAGATGCTCGGGGAACGAGACAAGGAAGAATTCAGAGAGTATTTCCTGTATGAAAAGGTTGTAGATTTTATTTATGACAACGCCAATGTAAATGAATATTAAAGCATTATATTTAACGCAAAATCAGGAAGGAAAGAGGAGCAGAGAGATGGAGTTAACAGACATCAAGGAGTTATATCGTGACAGAGAAAGCTTTATAGGGAAAGAAGTGACCGTGGGCGGCTGGATCCGAAGCAACAGGGATTCCAAGACATTTGGCTTTTTGGTTATCAATGATGGTACGTATTTTGAAACCCTGCAGGTGGTTTACAGCGATAAGCTGTCTAACTTTGCAGAGAC
>JBJFCA010000005.1:0-6904 GCA_051888725.1 Lachnospiraceae bacterium | reverse complement strand
GGATGCCCGATTAGCTACGGTGGTACTTATGTTACAAAGAAGGATACAAGAATTGCCACTATTCCAATCGGATACGGCGACGGATATCCCAGAAGTCTGTCCAATAAAGGCTATGTTCTGATTCATGGAAAAAAAGCACCCATTATCGGCAGAATCTGCATGGATCAGTTTATGGCCGATGTGACGGAAATAGAAGATGTAAAAGAAGGAGATAAAGTTACACTGATCGGACAGGACGGTGACCTGTCCATATCGGTCAGTGAACTGGGAGAACTTTCCGGCAGATTCCCATATGAACTGGTATGTGATATCGGCAAAAGAATTCCCCGTGTGTATATTGGCGGATAATGCATGGTATACCTTCAGATAAACTGGAAATACTACTACCAGATTTAGAAGAAGGGAAGTTGTTTATGAAAAGAGGAGATATTTATTATGCTGACTTAAGACCGGTGATCGGTTCCGAACAGGGAGGTATCCGTCCGGTGTTAATCATACAGAATGATGTAGGCAACAAACACAGTCCCACCATTATCTGTGCAGCTATTACCTCAAAGATGAACAAAGCAAAGCTACCAACGCATATTGAGCTTTCTACCGCAAAATATGATATGGATAAAGATTCCGTGGTGCTGTTGGAACAACTGCGGACAATTGATAAAAAACGATTAAAAGACAAGGTATGCCATCTGGACCCACAGATTATGCAGAAAGTCAACAGAGCTTTAATGATAAGCCTGGAATTAAATACATAAGAGCAAAGCAAGCCAAACTTGACGGAAAACGCCAACAATGATATATTTTATTGTGAATAAAAGCCAAATACAAGGAGAAAAACAAAATGTCAGGACATTCAAAATTTGCAAATATTAAGCATAAAAAGGAAAAGAACGATGCTGCAAAGGGCAAGATTTTTACCATTATCGGAAGGGAAATTGCCGTTGCAGTAAAAGAAGGAGGACCGGATCCTTCCAACAATTTTAAGCTGGCACAGGTAATCACAAAAGCCAAAGCCAATAACATGCCCAATGAAACCATTGACAGAGGCATTAAAAAAGCAGCGGGCGATCTTGGAAATGTGAACTACGAATATGTTACATATGAAGGCTACGGGCCTAATGGAATCGCTATTATTGTGGATGCACTGACAGATAACAAGAACCGTACGGCTGCCAATGTGAGAAGTGCATTTACCAAAGGTCAGGGAAATATCGGAACACCCGGATGTGTTTCTTTCATGTTTGATAAAAAGGGTCAGATTCTTATTGATAAAGAAGAATATGAGGCAGATGCAGACGAACTGATGATGCAGGCGCTTGATGCGGGTGCTGAGGATTTCAGTGAAGAAGAGGATGTTTATGAAATCCTGACAGACCCTGACAGCTTTGAAGATGTCAGAAAAGCGCTGGAGGATGCCAAAATTCCCATGATGAGTGCGGAAATCACCATGATTCCCCAGAACTATGTGGAACTTACCGATGAAACAGCCATCAAAAATCTGCAGCGTACGCTGGATCTTTTGGAAGATGATGATGATGTACAGGCTGTATATCACAACTGGGATGAATAATGGACTAATGATAAAGAGAGGGTATTTGGGATGAGAAAAGAAACCGTATGTATACAGGCAGGCTGGAAACCGAAAAACGGAGAACCCCGTATTCTGCCGATATATCAGTCAACTACATTTAAATATGAAACCTCGGAGCAGATGGGCAGACTGTTTGATCTGGAGGAATCCGGATATTTCTATACAAGACTGCAGAATCCGACCAATGACTGCGTTGCAGCAAAGATTTGTGAACTGGAGGGTGGCGTGGCCGCCATGCTGACAAGTTCCGGACAGGCCGCAAACTATTATGCAGTGTTCAATATCTGTGAGGCAGGTGATCACGTAGTCCTTTCATCCACCGTCTACGGCGGAACTTTTAACCTGCTTACCGTTACCATGAAAAAGATGGGGATTTCCTGTACGGTTGTAGATCCTGATGCAGAGGAAGAGGAAATTGCAAAGGCATTTCAGGACAATACCAAATGTGTTTTGGCGGAAACGATTGCCAATCCGGCATTGGTAGTACTGGATATTGAAAAATTTGCACGTCTTGCACATTCACACGGGGTACCTTTGATTGTAGACAATACATTTGCAACACCGATTAACTGTAATCCATTTTTATTCGGGGCAGATATTGTGACACATTCCACAACCAAATATATGGATGGTCATGCCATGACGGTTGGCGGCGCTATAGTGGATTCCGGTAATTTTGACTGGAATCTGTATGCGGAGAAATTCCCCGGACTTACTACACCGGATGAATCCTACCATGGTGTTACCTATACGGAGAAATTTGGCAAAGCTGCCTATATTACCAAAGCCACGGTTCAGCTGATGCGTGATCTGGGTTCCATTCAGTCACCGCAGAATGCGTTTTTATTAAATATCGGTCTGGAAACCCTTCCTCTGCGTATGGAAAGACATTGCCAGAATGCACAGGCTGTTGCGGAATATCTGGAACAGCATGAAAAAGTAGCATGGGTCAATTATCCGGGATTAAAAAGCAACAAGTATTATGAAACAGCCAAAAAGTATATGCCAAACGGTACCTGCGGCGTCATAAGCTTCGGACTTAAGGGCGGCAGAAAAGCGGCAGAACAGCTGATGGATAAATTAAAACTGGCAGCTATTGTCACACATGTTGCCGATGCAAGAACCTGTGTTCTTCATCCTGCCAGCCATACCCACAGACAGATGAATGATGAACAGCTGAAGGAAGCCGGTGTTGCACCTGATCTGATTCGTTTTTCCGTAGGTATTGAAAATGTAGCAGATATTATAGAAGATCTTGCACAGGCACTGGAACAGATCTAAATAACCCTAAAAAAAGGAGTATGGGTGTTATATGACTTTTGTGAAAAACAAGTTCAGCTATGCGCTTTGGGCCTGCTACATAGCGATAATCTGCTTTTGCTATTTTGGTCTGATGGTTTCCGGCCTTATCAGTCTTTCCATTACAGATAAAAGTGCTCTGATCTGCATCTGCTGCCTTCCGCTTTTTTTTGCGGCGGGGTTGTTTGCACTGATTCGATGGTGTATTGGACGATTATCTGAAGCAGGAAGACTGCCAATCCGGATTTCACCCAAATTAGAAATAGTGACTGTTCTTTTTCTGATTGTGACAGGAATTGTGATACGTATTGTCTGTATCGGTAATGGTGCAGAAGAGGCAGCGTATTTTGCCACAGCACAGGTGAACGGTCAGAAAATCCCTATGACAGCACAAGGGGTACAGTATCTGTATCTTTGTCTGCTGAGAGGATTGTTTTATGTTACAGGTAATCATTTTTCGGCAGGACTGGTGTTGCAGATTATTCTGCAGATGCTTGCAACAGCAATCTGGTATTTAGCCTTGCGGAAAATGATTGGAAAAGCCGGTGCCTTTATTTTTCTGATATCCGTTACATTGCTTCCGTATTATGTTGAAGCAGGGCTTACCTATTCACCGGTTATTTTGTACTGGCTTCTTTATGGCATTGCATTTTTTATGATTACAATATTATATGAAAAAGAGAAAAGCAGTGCTTATTTAAAGTGGCAGAATGGTTTGATTCTGTTAGGTATCGGTGTATTCATTGGATGTCTTTCTTATCTGGATGCTTTTGGAATGACATTACTGGCTTTTTTTGTATTCATTAACTTGATTAAAAAAGATACTCCGGTCAGATTAAATGAAAACGGAGAAAAAGAAAGCCCGGTTCTGCGTATCATAATACTATTAGCAGGATATTTTTGCGGTAAGTATTCTCTGATGTTTCTGGATGCTCTTTTCAGTAATACCAACATAGAGGTGATCATGAGTGTCTGGACAAAATTGTTCTTTCCCAAAGGAAGCCCTTCTTTGGATGCTGTTCTTGGCAGCTTCTCGGGAACGGAACTTTTCAGACTTGTACTTGTCTTTTTCTTCCTGATTCTTGGCGCACCTTCTTTTTGCCTGAGAAAAGATGCTGAAAATCAACTGATTTGGATAATATATACCGGCATTGCTGCAGCTTTTTGTTTATTACGTGTTGAGACTGATGCCATGCACTATAATTATCTGATGTTTTCCGCACTTATCATATTGATGGCTGCTGGACTTCAGGAACTTCTTTACATTCCTGAAAAAACGGCAGAAGTATTTGCAACAAGTGAAAAAGCGCAAACTGAACCGGAAAAGACACCCGAGCCTTCAGAAGAACGCTATAAGCAGCCGGCAGACGGAGGGAAAAAAATTGATTATATTGAAAATCCGTTGCCGTTGCCCAAAAAATCCGAAAAAAAGAGTATGGGATACCGTTATGAAATATCGACTGAGCAAATGCATTATGATATTCAGGTTCCGGATTCGGATGATTTTGATTTGAAAGATGTATAAAAACAAAATATTTTGAAACCCTAAAAAAGAATTCTGCAAATGTAGGATTCTTTTTTTTAGCATAATCGTATCAAAGGGGATTATCAGATGGGAAATGAAAACAGAGAACAGGCAAGGGAAGAACGAATTGAAAAAACAGGACAGGTTACCTTAAATGAAAACAAAGAAAAAGCTGCCATTCATCTGATTACCATTATAGGAGAAATAGAAGGACATGATGATCTGGGAAGCAGAGCCAAGACTACAAAATATGAACATATACTTCCAAGACTTGCAGCAATTGAAGACAGTGAAGAAATCAAAGGCGTACTGGTACTTATTAATACAATGGGGGGAGATGTGGAAGCAGGGCTTGCCATTGCGGAAATGCTTGCTTCCTTATCCAAACCAACAGTTTCCTTAGTACTCGGCGGAAGTCACTCGATCGGAATTCCCATTGCAGTCAGTACGGATTATTCCTTTATCGTTCCCAGCGGTACCATGGTAGTACATCCTGTCAGAATGACCGGAATGGTCATCGGCGTGCCGCAGACCTTTGAGTATTTTAAACAGATGCAGGACAGAATTACCGGGTTCGTCTGTCACCACTGCCGGATTACACAGGAAAGACTGGAGGAACTGATGATGGAAACAGGTATGCTGACAAAAGATGTAGGTTCTATTCTGGTGGGAGAACAGGCAGTAAAGGAAGGAATCATAGATGAGGTGGGCGGCATTCATGAAGCATTATCCAAAATCCATGAAATGATTGCCGAAAAAGTAAAAGGAAAAAATTGTATACATGGTGACAAGAGTTTTGAAAAATGATATAATACTTTCATTGCCTTAACCTAAAAATGGTTCGGCTGCAATAGGAGTGTTTTATCATGGCAACAAATCAGACAAGAAGAAACACCACGCAAAAGAGAAGTGGTTCCAATAGAAAAAAATCAGGGAAACAACAGGAAAGAAGTTATACAGAGCAGGACCGGGAATTGTTTCATGAGGTATCACTGATTTTATTTTTTGCATTGGCAGTGATTCTGTTTTTATGTAATTTCGGTATACTGGGTCCTGCAGGCAATGCCATCAGAAATGTTTTATTTGGGTTATTCGGATTAACAGCTTACGTTATTTCCATTTTTGTTTTTTTTACCGTAGCATTCTGGTCTGCAAACGGCGGCAGTCATGCTGCGGTCCGTAAGATCGTTGCCGGTTTTCTGTTACTTACTATGGCAGGCGTTGTATGTGAACTGCTTAATAAAAATATATTTAGTTTAAGTAAATATAGTTTTATGGAAATTTATAAGTTTGACAGTGAAAATAGAGCAGGCGGGGGTGCCTTATTCGGCAGTCTTGCCTATCTTTTGCTGCATTTTATGGATACTTTTGGTACGGTACTGGTGGTACTGATTTTATCCCTGATCAGTATTGTACTTCTGACAGAGAAGTCTCTTGTTAACAGTGTAAAGAACGGCGGCAAACGTGTGGTGGAACTGTCCAAAGAAGATGCACGGTATCGGAAAGAAGTAATGTTAACCCGTCGTGAAGAGGTCAGTGCTGAAAAGGAAAGACGGGAAGAAGAAAGAAAAAAGCGGGAGGAAGACCGCAGACTGAAGGCTGAGGAAAAAGAAAACGAAAAAATTCTGCGTATGGATAAAAAAGTATCCGGTGTGATTCTGGATACCTCCTTAACGGAAGCAGCCGAAAAGAAAACCCGTGATGATATTCATGAAATTACCTGGAACGAAGAGCCGGAAATTTCCCCTATGCCGGATCTCTCCGGGGTATCCATAGAAGGAATGTTTATTCCGGACGAAGAGGATATTCATGAAATTTCCGAAAAGATTGTGCCGGAACCGTCAAAACCGGAACCCATAAAGCCAAGAACGGTAAGTGTAAGAGAGGAAACCTCTGTTCCCGTGCAGGCATCCCGTAAAGAAGAAGCAGTATCCGAAAACCTGACGGAAAGCCTTCAGATGAAGCAGGAACCGGCAGCGAAACCTAAAAAATATATATTTCCCCCATTATCCTGTCTGCAGAAAGGAAAAGGGGGCGGCGGTAATTCTGCAAAAGAATTAAAGGACACAGCAGCACGCCTGCAGCAGACATTACATACTTTTGGTGTGAACGTGACCATTACCAATATCAGCCAGGGACCGTCCGTAACACGCTATGAGCTCCAGCCGGAGCAGGGTGTTAAGGTGAGTAAGATAGTTGGCCTTGCAGATGATATTAAATTAAATCTTGCCGCTACGGATATCCGCATTGAAGCACCGATACCCGGTAAAGCTGCCATTGGAATTGAAGTCCCCAACAAAGAGAATTCACCGGTTGCACTGCGTGACCTTCTGGAATCTTCCGAATTCAAAGATTTTCCGTCAAAAATTGCCTTTGCAGTGGGAAAGGATATTGCGGGAAAAGTGGTTGTGGCTGATATTGCCAAGATGCCGCATATGCTGATTGCAGGTGCAACAGGCTCCGGTAAGTCAGTATGTATCAATACCCTG
>JBJFCA010000004.1:0-7004 GCA_051888725.1 Lachnospiraceae bacterium | reverse complement strand
AGAAAGGTTTGGGGTAAATTGTCATGAATCATAAGAAACTGATTGCCTGTCTTTATCTGTTTCAGACACACGCAGTGAAAAATCTGAAGGATACGACCGTTATTTCAGAAGACCCGGTTAAGCTGGCGAAATCCTATTGTGAAAGCAACATTGATGCCATGCTGATATTTGACATGTCTGACACGGATACGGAACATGAAGAGGCGCTTAATATCATGAAGGAAATCTGTGCGGCGGTAGATGTGGATGTCTACGGAGCAGGTAATGTGAAACGCATGGAGGACATCAAAAAGATTCTGTACACAGGCTGTAAGAAGGCTGTTTTGAATTTCAGCCGTCAGGGTAATATAGACATAACAAAAGAAGTATCCCAGAAATTCGGTAAGGATAAAATTCTTGCTGCCTATGAATATCCCGGCACCATTGAGGAAAACAAAGCACTTCTTGAAGAATATGTATCAGGTCTTGTTCTGATGAATCCGCATGCCATTACACAGACATGCTGTGTTACCGATCTGCCAATCATTGTGCAGATTGAACAACTGTCTTTGCAGGAATTGCCCGAAATCCTGTCAAAGACAACCGTAACCGCTGTTACGGGAAACGTCATAAATGAGAATCGCGATAAAATTCTTGAAATCAAGGATCTTTGCAAGGAAATGGGAATTCCCGTGGAAGAACTCATTGGTGCATATGCGTGGGAAGATTTTAAGAAGAATTCTGACGGTATGGTACCTGTGGTAGTACAGGACTACAAAACCATGGAAGTACTTATGGTGGCTTATATGAATAAAGAAGCCTATCAGAATACGCTTAGAACCGGAAAAATGACTTATTACAGCAGAAGCCGTAAGGAGCTGTGGCTGAAGGGAGAGACCAGCGGTCATTTCCAGTATGTCAAATCCCTGACGGCAGACTGTGACATGGATACGATTTTAGCAAAAGTATTCCAGGTTGGCGCTGCCTGTCATACCGGTAATTATTCCTGCTTTTTTAACGAGATTGTGAAAAAAGAGTATGAGGAGCCGGATAATCCGCTGAAAGTGTTTGAGGATGTTTATCAGGTGATTTTAGACCGTAAAGAACATCCTAAGGAAGGTTCTTATACGAATTATCTGTTTGATAAGGGGCTGGATAAGATACTTAAGAAAGTAGGAGAAGAAGCAACAGAAATTGTGATTGCTGCCAAAAATCCCAATTCCAATGAAGTCAAATATGAGATTTCCGATTTCCTGTATCATATGATGGTACTTATGGCACAAAAGGATATTACCTGGGAGGAAATTACAACAGAGCTTGCCAACAGATAAGACTTTTTCGGTGCATATTTCAAAAAATTGCGGCATACATTGCAATAAGGATAAAAGAGTATGGAATACATATCGTAGGCTATACTCTTTTTTGATGACAGGAGTCTGAAATGAGTGATATAACGGCAGAACAGAAACTGATGCTGCTTCGGGATATCAGGGAAGCACAGGACAGAAACCGAATGAACTTAAGACAACGGGAAAATATTTTATATGGTAACCGTGCAAAGTGCTGCAGAGAAGAAAGTCTGATGCAGGATCAGGGCGGAAAAGGTCATGCAGGGATCAGATTGTTACTGGCTCTTATGATTTTTGCGTTATACGTCATTCTGGATTTTACACACACTGCAGTTTTTTCTCTTCATACAGAAGAAATCGATAAACTCTTAGCACGGAATTACCAGGCAAATGCAATTGATTTTATCGAAGAAATCCCGTATACTTTAGATAAAAATAATTAATGGAATGGTAGTATCATGAATCGATTAGCATTATCTGATGATATTTTAATGAAAATAGAAAAACCTGCACGATATATAGGCGGAGAAGTCAACGCGGTTGTGAAACGGAAGGAGGATGTGGATGTAAGAATTGCATTCTGTTTCCCGGATGTTTATGAAATCGGCATGTCCCATTTAGGCATGCAGATTCTTTATGATATGTTTAACCGGTTTGACGGTGTATGGTGTGAAAGGGTATTTTCCCCATGGATGGATTTAGATACCATTATGAGAGAAGAAAAAATACCGCTTTTTGCACTGGAATCACAGGATCCGGTTAAGGACTTTGACTGGCTTGCCTTTACAATCCAATATGAGATGTGTTATACCAATATCCTGCAGGTACTGGATTTATCAGGTGTTCCGTTGCTTGCAAAGGACAGAACGGAAGAAGATCCCATTGTGATAGGCGGCGGTCCCTGCACCTATAATCCGGAACCCATTGCAGATTTTTTCGATCTGTTCTATATAGGAGAAGGAGAAACCAGATATGAGGAGCTGATTGCCCTTTACAGGGAATGTAAAAGGCAAAACACAGGCCGAAAAGAATTTTTAAGAAGAGCAGCAAAAGTTCCCGGTATGTATGTTCCCTGTTTTTATGAAGCGGCGTATCATGAAGACGGTACCTTACAGTCTTTTACACCCATAGAAGAAGGAATTCCCTCTGTGGTGGTAAAGGAAGTGGAAATGCATATTTCTGACACGTATTACCCGCTGAAGCCCATCGTACCGTTTATGAAAATTGCCCAGGACAGAGTGGTACTGGAAATTATGCGCGGCTGTATCAGAGGATGCCGTTTCTGTCAGGCAGGACAGCTGTACCGTCCGGTCAGGGAACGGGATGTCAATATGCTGAAAGAGTATGCCCTTACCATGTTAAAAAATACCGGACAGGAGGAAATTTCTTTAAGTTCCTTAAGCTCCAGTGATTATCAGGCATTGCCGCAGTTATTGGATTTCCTTCTGGAAGATCTTTCCAAACGACATATCAATATCTCACTTCCTTCCTTAAGAATTGATGCTTTTTCCCTGGATATCATGGGGAAGGTGCAAGATGTCAAAAAGACAAGCCTTACATTTGCGCCGGAAGCAGGCAGCCAGAGACTTAGAAATGTGATAAACAAGGGACTTACGAAAGAAGATATCTTACACGGCGCCAAACTTGCGTTTGAAGGCGGCTGGACAAGGGTAAAGCTTTATTTCATGCTCGGTCTGCCTACGGAAACGGAGGAAGACATAAGGGGAATCGCAGAGCTTGCCAATGAGATAGCAGCGCTGTTTTATGATACGGTTCCGAAAGAAAAACGGGTAAACGGCAGAGTGCAGATTGTAGCAAGCACATCATTCTTTGTGCCAAAACCTTTTACACCTTTTCAGTGGGCCAGACAGGCAACCAAAGAAGAATTCATTGAAAAGGCTTATATGACGAGACGTGCCATAACGGAGCAATTAAACCAGAAGAGTATAAAATATAACTGGCATGAAGCGGATACTTCCGTTCTGGAAGGCGTATTGGCAAGAGGTGACAGGAGACTTTCAAAAGTCATCTTAAAGGTATATCAAAAAGGCGGTATTTATGATGCCTGGAGCGAATACTACGACAATGCCAAATGGACGGAAGCCTTTGAAGAATGCGGTCTTTCCATGGATTTTTATACCACGAGGGAACGTTCCCCAGAAGAACTTTTCCCTTGGGACTTTATCGACTGCGGCGTGACCAAAACGTTTTTAAGACGGGAATGGGAGAAAGCGCTTAAAGAAGAGACAAGCCCTAACTGCAGAAAAGCCTGTCAGGGATGCGGTGTCGCAAAATTTGGAGGCGGAATCTGCTATGAAGAACATTTCGATGATCAGTCTCCCTGCTGGTCTTAAATGTAAGAAAGGTTATCAGCATGAAAATTAGGATTAAGTTCAGAAAATACGGTAACTTAAAATATATCGGACATCTTGATGTCCAGCGGTATTTCCAGAAAGCAGTCAGACGTGCCGAACTTGATGTCTGCTATACTACGGGATTTTCCCCGCATCAGATTATGTCCTTTGCTTCTCCTTTGGGAATCGGACTGGAAAGCAACGGCGAGTATATGGATATGGAAGTAAAAAGCTTTCCCGGAAATGAAGAAACTGTAAAACGGTTGAATGAGGCAGGTGTGGAAGGAATAGAAGTCCTTTCCGCACATGTTCTTCCGGAAGGAAGCAAGAACGCAATGGCCAGTGTGGCTGCTGCAGGTTATACGATTCGTTTCCGGGAAGGAAGAGAACCGGATTTCAACTGGAAAGAGACATTACCCGGCTTTTTTGAACAACCCAATATCTTTATTACGAAAGAAACAAAACGCAGTACTGCAACAATAGATTTAAAACAGGGAATCTATGAATGGAAGTTAGAAAAGGATGCCCTGTATTTACTGCTTAACGCCAGCAGTTCCGGAAACATTAAGCCATCTTTGATTATAGAAGCTTTTTTGGCAGGTAACGGTGAGAAGTTAAAAGAAAACGCACTTCTTATCACGAGAGAAGAAACGTATACCAATATCGGGGATGAGGATCACCCCGTTTTTGTACCGTTAGAGGAAATCGGTATGGGAAGGAAAGCTTTATGAGTGAAAACAAACTCATTATTGTATCTTATCAGGGGAAAACTCTGGGGCTTTTATTTCAGGAAGACAAATTACAGAATATAAAAGTATATCCTGCTAAAAATGAATCGTTACTGGGGAATATTTATGTCGGTAAAGTGCAAAGCATTGCGAAAAACATTCATGCTGCATTTGTGGAAGTGGAAGAGAAGCAGCTATGTTTTTTACCGTTAACGGGGATAAAGGAAGTACTGCTTTGCAACCGGACTTTTGACGGCTCTATTCGCTGTGGGGATGAACTGATAGTACAGGTAGAAAAGGATCCCATCAAAACCAAACAGCCGGTTGTGACGACGAATATCTCATTAGCCGGAAAATATATTAGTATATGTTATGGAAATCCCAAAGCAGGCTTTTCCAAAAAGCTTTCCCGGGATAAAAAGAATGCCTGCAGAACGTTTCTGAACGAACAGCATATTCTTAGGGATGATGGGATTTGTATACTTCCGGCATTTGAAACAGATCAAAAACTACTTAAGGAAGCTTACGGGAAACTGGGCATTATTGTCAGAACCAATGTTGAAAATCTGAGTATGGAAAACTTTGACCATATATTGACAGAGCTTCAGGATTTGTGCAGGAAGTGGCAAAAGCTGCTTACGAAAGCTTATTATGAAAAATGTTTTCATCTTCTTTCAGACGTCAAACTGCCGGTAGCAGAAGATATTAAGAATTATTATGAGAAAGACTACGAGGAAATTGTAACAGACCTTCCTGATGTTTATGAAGCCCTGAATAAATTCCCTTCAGATAAACCTGTAAGGCTCTATGAAGATGATTTTTCCCTGGCAAAGCTTTATGGGTTAAAAACTAAAATCAATGAAGTCCTTGAGAAAAAAGTGTGGATGAAATCCGGTGCCTATTTGATCATTGAACCTACGGAAGCCTTGACGGTGATTGATGTGAATTCCGGACAATGTATCAAGGGCTCTTCGGATGCAGAGGACACGTTCTTTCAGATTAATGAAGAAGCAGCCTTAGAGTGTGCAAGGCAGCTTAGGCTTCGTAATCTTTCAGGTATCATCCTGATTGATTTTATTAATATGGAATCGGAAGATAAAAAAGAAGAGATTTTACATATATTAAGGAAAGCGGTTTCCCGTGATGAAGTGCAGACAAATGTGATAGATTATACGGCGCTTGGTCTTGTAGAAGTGACAAGGAAGAGAGTGAGCCGCCCCTTAAGAGAGCTTCTTAGCATAGAATAAAATACACTACGAATGGAGAAATAAAATGCAAACTGAAGAATATGGCAGGGAACATGAAGAGATAATTGTTATGCTACACGGAGCAAATTTTGTTCACACGTTTGGAAGACAGTATGTATTGGCAGATCAATATCATCTGATCGTGCCGCATCTTATGGGATATGGCAGAGAAACAGATCAAATTTTTGATGCCGAAAAGCAGGTAGAGGAATTAGCTGAATGGATAGCAGGCTTCCATAAAAAGGTACTGCTTGTGGGATTTTCCTTAGGAGCGCAAATTGCTTTCAAGTTGGTATCCGAACATGAAGAACTCTTTACTGCAGCTATTATTGTAAGCCCCTGGTTAGACAAAAATCCCAAAATGCTTGATGATGTAATGAAACAGAATGAAAAACAATTTGCCTCTTTTAAGAAAAAGTGGTTGTGTAATTTTATTGGTTTTATGAACGGATTACCCAAGGAACAGAGAAAAGAATTTGTAGAACAGATGCAGAATGTAAAAATAGAAACAGTCAGAAATTCGGTTGATAATGGGATTACATTGGATTCTGTAAAAGGATTTGAAAATATTTCAGTACCTGTGTATGCACTTGCTGGTGAAAAAGAACAAGCTGAGGTAACGGGAAGTGTAAAAGCCATGGCCGAAAAGAACAAAAATTGTACATATGAAATATGGAAGAATGCTGCACATAATATACCGCCATTATTCTATAAGCAATTTAATGAGCTGCTCAGGAGAGTAGCATCAGAATCTCATTAAAACGGACAAAGAACACTGACGATTATTAGGAGAATGATTACATGAATCATGATACAATTAAAATTGAAACAATTCAATTTGAAAGATTAACAAAACAGAATTTTAATGAATCCTCTTTAGATCATTTTATACGCCATCAGGAAGTAACACATTGTTGGCGAAATGTTGAGGGAGAATGGAAACTTCTACCGATTGCATTTACAGAGGATTGGGATTTGTCACAATGCAGAAGGAATGCGAAGAACATTTCCGATAATCTGGAGCAGGATATAATTGGTTTTGGTGCATTTAGCGACGGCACTGTGGTTGGATATCTGACGATTGGAAAAAGCCTCTTTGGAAGCAGAAAACAGTATGTTCAGCTGGTTGAATTTGAAGTTTCAAAGAATTTCAGAGGGAAAAAAATTGGAAAAGAGTTATTCAAGCTTGGATGTGATGCAGCTAAATCCCTAAATGCTGAAAAATTATATATTTCAGCACATTCTTCCAAGGAATCCCAGGCGGCTTATAAGGCACTTGGATGTGTTCATGCCACAGAAATCGATAGTAAACTGGCGGAAGAAGAACCTTGTGATGTGCAGTTGGAA
>JBJFCA010000003.1:0-7037 GCA_051888725.1 Lachnospiraceae bacterium | reverse complement strand
AACCTATGACCCTCTGCTTGTAAGGCAGATGCTCTCCCAGCTGAGCTAAGACCCCTTGTCGCAACCGACTTTGCTATTGTAGCGTATATGGGTATTATTTGTCAATAGCTTTTTTATACTTTTTGCAGATTTTTTGTGGTGTATTTTCGATGATTAGTGTATACTAAGAACTAATTGAGAGGGCGGCATTATGATACAGAAGGATAAGTTGGCACAGTTTTATTTTACGCAGTACCGGGATGGTACCGGAAAATATAAAAAGAAAAATCAGGACGGAAAGAACATATACGCCAAGAGGGCAAAGAGCCTTTCTATGGAATTACAGCGTATCCGCTCCGGTCATGTCAAAGAGGCAAAGTTAGAGGATTACCACAGACAGGTAAGGAATATCTGTTATTATGCGTTTCGTGAAAATAATCAGATTACGATCATGCAGATTCGTGATTTTCTGCTTCCGGAACTGGTACGTCTGGATATGGCAGCCATGAAGCCGGCAGAACAGGAAGTAGTCACGGAACGTTTCCTGACTTATCTTCGTGAGGAGATGCCGTATGAAATCTGTGTCAAGACACTGAAGGATTTGTGCACTTCTTATGCGGAATATGGGATTCGCAGCCAGATTATTGATCTGGTGCCGCTGAAGCCTGAGACGGAATTTCCCAAAGCACGTGAGATGGACAGGCATTTTATCCTGCACATCGGTCCGACTAACTGTGGCAAGACATACCATGCCCTGCAGAGGTTAAAAGAAGCACAAAACGGCGTGTATCTGGGACCTTTGCGTTTGCTTGCACTGGAAGTATATGAAAAGATGACAGATGATGACATTCCCTGTACCATGCTCACCGGAGAAGAGTGTATTTATCAGGAGGACAGCAGAATTGTTTCCTCTACGATAGAGATGTTGGATGCAGAACAGGCTTACGATATTGCCGTGATCGACGAGGCACAGATGATTGCGGACCCTGACAGAGGACATTCCTGGACCAGAGCCATCTTAGGCGTACAGGCTAAGGAAATTCATATATGTATGAGTCCCGCCGGAGAAAAAGTTATCAGGCATCTGATTACCATGTGTGGGGATACCATGGAGGAGCACAGGTATGAGAGAAAGACACCACTTGTCTATGAGGATCATCCGTTTATCTTTCCGGATGATGTCAGGGACGGAGATGCCCTGATTGTTTTTACAAAACGGGCAGTGCTTGATATTGCCGGCAGACTGGAGGATGAGGGAATCAAGACCAGCGTGGTCTACGGCAGTCTTCCACCGGAAATCAGAAGGAGACAGATTCATTTGTTTGCACAGAAAGAGACCAGTGTGGTGGTTTCAACGGATGCTATCGGGATGGGACTGAATCTTCCGGTCCGACGAATTGTGTTTCTGCAGACAGATAAGTTTGACGGTAAGGAGAAAAGAAGACTGACAGTGCCGGAAATCAGGCAGATAGCCGGCAGGGCAGGACGGTTTGGCATGTATGATACCGGTTACGTCAGTGCCTGTGGAGAAGAAGAATGGCGGTATGTAAAGGAGCGGTACTGTGTGGAAGAGACTCCCATTGATAAGGTCAGTCTGGGATTCCCCACCGTGCTTCTTAATATGGATGAGCCGCTGAATACCATTCTGACCGTGTGGAAGAGTGTGGAGCCTGAGGAACCGTTTGAAAAAATCAGTATTGAAGAGATGCTTTATTTATATGAGAGGGCATATAAGGAAAGAAAGGATATAGACGGGTTTGAGGATAAGCATATCCTTTACCGTATGCTGACCTGTTCCATTGATATTAAAAACAGGGATATCGTATCGCTCTGGCTGGAATACTGCAAGACATATACGGCAGATGTGATGTTGTTTTTCCCGACTCTTGGCATCTGTAATGACAGGGGACTTATGCGGTATGAGACCTATTATAAAATGCTGGATCTCTATCATCAGTTTTCCAACAGACTGGGCAAAGAGATGGATGTGAAAAGGCTGGAGGCTGCAAGAGAAAAAACGGAGCTGAATATTATGCAGGCGCTTGCCAAGAATAAAAAAGAATATATCAATACCTGTAAATACTGCGGAAGAACGTTGCCTTTTGGGTACGAATTCCGGGTATGCGATACCTGTTATATGGACAAAGACAAAATTTTTTATCAGGACAGGAAGAACCGGTAAAATGCCCTGACAAAAAAAGGAACGAGAAAAGATTTGAAGGAAAAGGAATGAGAAAATGAGAATTGGAATGGGATATGATGTGCACAGGCTGACGGAAAATAGAAAGCTCATCATCGGTGGTGTGGAGATTCCGTATGAAAAGGGACTTTTGGGACACTCGGATGCGGACGTTCTTTTACATGCCATTATGGATGCTTTACTGGGAGCTGCGGCACTTGGAGATATCGGTAAGCTTTTCCCGGATACAGATCCGGCTTACGAGGGCATTTCCTCGCTGATTTTGCTGGAGAAGGTAAGAGACGTGCTGGAAGAAAACTTATTTTTCGTGGAAAACATTGATGCTACCATCATTGCACAGGCACCGAAGATGCGTCCCTATATAGACGAGATGAGAAAACAGATAGCCGGCAGATTAGGTATCAGTATTTCACAGGTAAACGTAAAAGCAACTACGGAAGAAGGGCTCGGATTTACGGGAAATAAAGAAGGCATTTCCGCACAGGCCATCTGTATGTTAAACAGTCCGAGAGAACTTTACGCTCAGGATGTAGAGCTTCTAAATGAGAATAGGAAGAAGTCTTCCTGTGAAGGCTGCAGCGGCTGTATAAAAAAGGTGTAAAAGAAAGCGTAGATATGCATTCGGTGAGGTATGGTTTTTCATTGACAAATAGTTTTTTTTTGCGTATTCTACTAAATGTATACTATACTTAGAGTAAGTAAATTTTACCAAAATGAATATAAATGGCAATGTGGGAGGATAGCTCAAAATGGAGAATAAATTAAATCTGTACAATTCCCTGACCAGAAAAGAGGAATTGTTTGTGCCTAATACAGACGGAAAAGTGGCAATGTATACCTGTGGCCCTACCGTATATCATTATGCCCATATCGGAAATTTACGAAGCTATATCATGGAAGATATTCTGGAAAAAACGCTCAGATACCTTGGATATGATGTAAAGCGTGTCATGAATATTACGGACGTAGGACACCTTTCCAGTGATGCCGATACCGGTGAGGATAAGATGCTTAAAGGTGCAAAAAGAGAGCATAAGACCGTAATGGAGGTTGCAAAGTTTTACACGGATGCGTTTTTTGAGGACTGCAAAAAATTAAACATTAAGCGTCCTGATGTGGTAGAACCTGCTACAAACTGTATTCAGGAATTTATCCATATGATTACAGTTCTTCTGGAAAAGGGATATGCCTATGAAATGGGCGGCAATATTTATTTTGATACTTCCAAACTGGAGAATTATCATGTATTTTCCGGGCAGACTGAGGATGAACTCTTAGTGGGTGTCCGTGATGACGTGGAAGAAGATGTTAATAAAAAAAATAAGAGTGACTTTGTACTCTGGTTTACCAAGTCCAAGTTTGATGATCAGGAATTGAAATGGGAAAGCCCGTGGGGATTAGGATATCCCGGCTGGCATATCGAATGCTCCTGCATCAGCATGAAGCATCTTGGGGAATATATGGATATCCATTGCGGCGGCGTGGATAATATTTTCCCGCACCACACCAATGAAATTGCACAGAGCGAATCCTATCTTGGCCACAAATGGTGCAATTACTGGTTCCATGTTCATCATTTAAACGATAAGAGCGGTAAGATGAGTAAATCCAAAGGGGATTTCCTGACCGTTTCCTTACTGGAACAAAAGGGCTATAACCCGCTTGTTTACAGATTGTTCTGCTTACAGTCCCATTATCGTAAGCCGCTGGAATTTTCCTATGAAGTTCTGGACAACATGACCAGCACTTATAATAAGCTGATTAAGAGAATTGCCGATCTGTCGGAAGACGGGGAAGTGGATGCACAGAAGTTTGCGGAATACAAAACAAAGTTTGAGGACGCACTCTGCGACGATTTAAACTCTTCCATGGCCATCACCGTTTTATATGAGATGCTGAAGGCTGATATGAATGACAAAACCAAGAGAGAGCTGGTAAAGAGCTTTGATCAGGTTCTTTCCCTTGATTTACTTTCCGGTACGGCAGACGAAGAAGAAATAGATGAAGAACTGAAAGCTTATGTGCTTGCAAAGATTGAGGAAAGAAAGGCAGCCAAGAAGGAAAAGGATTTTGCAAAAGCGGATGCCATTCGTGCCGAACTCCTTGAAAAGGGCATTGTGATTGAGGATACCAGAGAGGGCGTAAAATGGAAGAAGGCATAAGTCTGATTTCACAGATTAAGGAAGTCTTTGCCCTGCCGCAAGTGGATGTGAAAAGCTATTCGCCGCTTACCCTGGCATACATTGGGGATGATGTTTATGATGTGGTAATTCGTACGATTGTGGTGGAGAAAGCGAACCGTTCCGCCCATGACCTGCATACGATTTCCAGTCATTTTGTGAAGGCTAAGACACAGGCAGAAATGATTGAGGCTCTGCAGGATGTCCTGACCCAGGAGGAAGAGGCTGTTTATAAGCGGGGCAGAAATGCAAAGGCTTACACGACAGCCAAGAATGCCAGTGTGGCTGACTATCGGAAGGCGACCGGACTGGAGGCTCTGATTGGATACCTGTATCTGTCAGACAGGATGGACAGGGTGCTGTTTTTAATCAAAGAAGGACTGGATAGGATTGAGGAATCAAAATGGGCTACGAAGAATTTACCATAGAAGGCAGAAATGCTGTTATTGAAGCATATCGTTCCGGTAAAACGATTGACAAGCTGTTTATTCTGGATGGCTGTACGGACGGTCCGGTTATGACCATCAAAAGAGAGGCCAAGAAAGCGGGAACACTTGTAAAATTTGTAACAAAAGATCGTCTGGACCAGATGTCGGAAACCGGAAAGCATCAGGGAGTGATTGCCTATGCGGCAGCGTATTCCTATGCGGAGGTAGAGGATATTTTAGAGAATGCCAGAAAAAAAGGAGAACCTCCTTTTATTATACTATTGGATAACATAGAAGATCCCCACAATCTGGGGGCTATTATCCGTACTGCCAATCTGGCGGGGGCACACGGCGTCATTATCCCCAAAAACAGAGCGGTTGGGCTCACAGCTACAGTTGCGAGAACTTCAGCCGGAGCACTGAATTATACACCGGTTGCCAAAGTGACGAATCTTTCCCAGACCATAGAAGAACTGAAAAAAGAGGGACTCTGGTTTGTCTGCGCCGATATGGACGGCACGCTGATGTATGATCTGAATTTAAAAGGACCTATCGGTGTGGTGATCGGCAATGAGGGAGAGGGCGTTGGCAGACTTGTAAAAGAAAAATGTGATATGACAGCTGCCATTCCCATGAAGGGAGATATTGATTCCCTGAATGCATCCGTGGCAGCGGGGGTGCTTTCCTATGAAATCGTAAGGCAGCGTATGCAATCGTAATATGGGGACTTTTATGAGGAATTATGGTAATGTAACGGATGAGGAGCTGATCCTGCGGCTTAGGGATGGGGAAAAAACGGTCACAGATTATATTATGGAAAAGTACAAGCATCTGGTCAGAAATAAAGCCGGCTCCATGTATATCCTGGGAGCGGACAGAGACGATCTGATTCAGGAAGGTATGATTGGGCTGTTTAAGGCAATTCGTGACTATGACAGTGGAAGAGATGCCAGTTTTTATACATTTGCGGAGCTGTGTATCAGTAGGCAGATGTATTCCGCAATCCAGGCAGCAGACAGAAAGAAGCATATTCCTTTGAATTCTTATATTTCTCTCTATGGTGACGGGAAAGAGGAGGAAGAGGAAGAAAACGGCATTCTGTCAATCATGGCAGATGAAGAGCAGAACCCGGAGAGGCTCTTGATTGACCGGGAAGAAGTGCAGAATCTGGAAAAAAGTATTGACAGGGAATTAAGTTTTTTTGAAAAACAGGTATTGGATCTTCATTTGACCGGTATGTCTTATAATGAAATAGCGAAGGTGCTTGGCAGGGATGAGAAATCTACAGACAATGCCCTGCAGAGAGTAAGAACCAAGATCAGAAAGCTGATTCTTTGATAAATGTCTGATTATATGAGGAAGAGAGGTGAAATGAGTATGCAGACAATGTACACAAAAGTAAAAGTGCATAATGAAATTGAGGTTTGCGAGACAGCAGACATGGAAGTAAAAAGCCGTATTGAAAAAGTACTGCTTGAAAACAGGATTTCCTATTACATAAAGTGGTATAAACAGGGCTTTTTCTGGCACAGTAAGGATGTCTGTGTATTCTGTATCAATGAAAATTCCAAGGATGAAGCAGAAAATCTGATTACAGATTTATTGAAAGATGATGAGGGAAAGGTACATTTTCTGATGAGCAAATCGAAAGACTGCTTTTTTTAAGGAAGTACCTTTAAGGAGAAGAGTTAAAAATGGAAGCATATAGTATATTTAAGGATCTGGCAATTATTATTATTTTTGCAAAGTTTTTCGGACTGCTTGCAAGAAAGCTGAAGGCACCGCAGGTAGTAGGAGAAATCGTAGCGGGTCTGTTAATCGGGCCAAGTGTACTGGGACTGGTGCAACAGACGGATTTTATTGTACAGATGGCAGAGATTGGTGTCGTTCTGCTGATGTTTTCAGCAGGATTGGGAACAGATTTAAGAGAGCTTTTAAAGACGGGACCCAAAGCCTTACTGATTGCTACGGCGGGAGTATTTATACCGCTTGTATGCGGAGCCTTGCTGTACATGGGATTTTATGGATTTGCGCCATGGGGCTCCAATGAATTTTATGAAGCCGTATTTATCGGCACGATTCTGACTGCAACATCCGTAAGCATCACAGTCCAGACCCTGAAGGAAATGGGTAAACTGAAAGGTACCGTGGGGACGACAATTTTAAGTGCGGCAATTATTGATGATGTGATTGGCATTATTGTGCTTACCTTTGTCATTGGCTTTAAGAATCCGGATTCCAACCCGGGAA
>JBJFCA010000002.1:0-7049 GCA_051888725.1 Lachnospiraceae bacterium | reverse complement strand
TTTCGGACAAACGGTTTTCAAGACCGCCTCGTTATGACCGCTTCGATACCTCTCCAAACCGTCATGCCGATTGCCTGACGCAAAACTTATCTTAACAAAAAAGGGATGCTCTGTCAACATCTTTTTTTAGAAAATTTTACGCTGATTTTTCACTAATTTTTACCCTATTTTTTTTAGAATGTGTATGTTGTTTTTTCTTATTTTTACTGGTACAATATTTAGTAGAATACAGATTATTTTACGATGCATGAAAGCATAAATTTTTAATATCCTTTAGCGGGAGTAGCAAAGAACCAAGGGGAGATACAATATGACTGGAAAAAGATACAACATTGGTCTGGTGACCGGCAATGTGGAAGATGACTTTCCCAATCGGATCTGTGAGGGTGCCATTCAGTCGGCGGAAGAATTGGATGATAATCTCTTTATTATCCCTGTGAAATATTTTGATAATTATGATTTTACGGATCCGCTTCAGAAATATGAATATCAGTATAACACCCTGATCAGCTATGCACAGGTACATTCGCTGGACATTGTCCTTCTGTGTCTGGGCAACATCTCTTCTGTGCACGAAGCCCGTTCCATGGAAATCATGAAGGGTTTTTCCAACGTACCCATTATTCTGATTGCATCAGAACTGGAAGGCTATTCCAGTGTGTGCTATTCCAATGCCAGTGGGCTGGCCGAAGGAATTGAAGCACTGATTACCCGTGAAGGACGTGAAAGGATCGGTATCATAACAGGTTATACCACCAATAAAGATTCCAAGGAGCGTCTGGATACCTACCGGGCAGTACTGGAAAAGCACGGCCTTCCCTATGATGAATCTTTGGTATGCTGTACTATGTTTGATAAAAAATGCCGCGCTGATGCGACTGAATTTATTGATAAGCATCCCGATCTGGATGGTATCGTATGCGGAAACGACGACATCGCTACTGTCGTATATGAGCTCTTACAGAAACGCGGTATTTTAGTAGGAAGAGATGTCTCTGTCATAGGATTTGATGACCTCCCCAGTTCCAAGTATCTGTCACCGCCGCTTGCCACCGTAAAAGCAAGTGCATATGAACTGGGTGCCCGTGCCGTTATGCAGGCGCACAGAAAGCTTCTGACCGGTACCATGCAGGACACGGAATGCTTTTATGTGAATACAAAATTTTTGTACCGTTCTTCCATCGGTTCCAATTGTGAAGAGGAAGTCAGACGGCAAAAGCAGCTTGATGAACAGGACAAACTGATAGAAAATGTACAGCAGGCAGAAAACAGCCGCAAGCTGATTGCCACCAACCACAATATGAACATCTTTTCACGGGATATGCTGATGTTAACTGATGACAGTGATGACAGCTACCTGCGTATTATGAACAGTCTGACGGAAGCAAACATTCAGAACAGTTACCTGTATACCTTAAAGAAACCGATCTCCTTTCATCAGGGTGATGTCTGGGAACAGCCGACCCAGCTTTATCTGAGGGCCTGCCTCAAAGACGGCAGGGCTTTTGTTCCCCGTAAGACCGCACAGCTCATCAGCGTACAGAACATCTACGATCATCCCCACATGTCTGATAAGCGAAACACTTACGTTATGATTGATCTTTATGCCCGTGACCTGCAGTATGGTTTCCTGTTATGTGACATCGGATACGGCAATCTTCATTATCTGGAATATTTGTGTTATCAGGTCAGTATCGCTTTGAAGTTTATTCAGATGTTTGGTATCCAGCATGCTATGCTGCTGGAAAAAGATGAAATGCTGCAACGTCTTCAGAAAGAAAATCTGCAGCTCGACTCCATCTCCGGCAAAGATGAATTAACCGGCATCCTGAATCGACGCGGATTCTATAAAAAAGCGGATGCTTTCATTGAACAGGCAAAGCATGATAAGCAGCAGGTGGTATTTGCTTATGCTGATTTGAACTATTTAAAACAGGTGAACGATCTTTTCGGACATGGAGAAGGCGATTTTGCACTGACAGCCTGTGCCAATGTACTGGAAGAAGTATTTCCCGGCAGTCTGGTCAGCCGAATCGGCGGTGATGAATTTGCCGCTCTTTCACTGCGGCAGAATATTGTAAGCGAATCCGAATTGGAATTAAAGAAGCTGATCAACAAAAAGCTCGCCGCAATCGGAGAAAAAGCCGGAAAGCCGTATTCCATCACACTTTCCATCGGGATCTATGTGCAGCCTGCCGATACGGACTTTTTACTAAAAGACGCCATAGAAGCTGCGGATGCCCTGCTTTATGAAGAAAAAAAGAAAAAGCCTCCTTTTGTGAAAAAGAAGCCTTAAAAAAGAGCCTTAAAAAAAAAGAAGCTTTAAGAAAAGGAAGCCTTAAGATAGGCTATAGCCACCTCCATATCTTCGGGGGTGGTTATTTTTATGTTTGTATAGGAACCTTCCACGAGTTTCACTTTTGTGCCAAGCATGTACTCTGCCACCATGGCATCATCCGTAATGGACACACCGATTCCTTTATCATACTGTTCCCGCAGCATTTCATAAGCGCGGCATATTAAGGGGATGGAGAAAACCTGGGGAGTCTGCACCGCATAAAGTGTCTTACGATCCGGCGTTCTGTCTGCAAATCCTTCCGGATCAGCTATTTTGATGGTATCCTTCACAGGCACCGCCGCACATACGGCATCATGGCGGCATACTTCCCGGTAAAGACGTTCTATGATTTCTTCCGTCAGAAGCGGTCTGGCTCCATCATGGATGAAAACGTATCCTTTTTTATCCTGCAGTACCGTCAGTGCCTTTTCCACCGACAGGTAACGCTCTGCTCCACCGGCAATCACCTGTGTCACTTTACGGAAATTTCCTTTTTGGACAATCTCTTCCTGCACGAAAGCAATGTCGTCCTGTCCGGTTACCACAATGCATTCACTGATAAGCGGCGACTGTTCAAACGCCTGCAGGCTGTACCAGAGTACCGGCTTTCCCAAAAGCGGCAGATACTGTTTGGGTGTACTGCTTCCCATACGGGTTCCGCTGCCCGCCGCCAGTACCACTGCATAACATTTATTTTCTGTATCCTGTTTCTGCACAACTGTTTCCTCTTTATCTTTCTCCCAGACGCAGATTGGGCACTGCGTTCAAAGACAGGTCGCTTCTGATACCTTTCCTGAAATCATAATATCCCGCAGCACCGATCATGGCGGCATTATCCGTACATAACAGGGGAGAAGGATGATAAAATCTGATATTCTCTTTTTGGCATCTCTCGGTAAAAGCCTTCCGCAGTGCAGAATTGGAAGCCACTCCGCCTGCTATGGCAAATTTATCATATCCATACTGTTTTACCGCATGCATGGCGTGGTCCACCAGGACATCCACCACTGCTTTCTGAAAGGAAGCTGCCACATCCGGCACACAGACCTCTTCTCCTTTCATCTGACAACTGTTCAGATAATTTAAGACTGCGGATTTCAAACCACTGAAGCTGAAATCATAGGCATTGTCTTCCACTTTTGCCCTGGGAAAATGAATGGCGTCCGGATTGCCTTCTTTTGCAACCAGTTTATCAATCTTGGGACCTCCGGGATAACCAAGACCGATGGCTCTTGCCACTTTGTCAAAAGCCTCTCCTGCCGCATCATCCCTGGTTCGTCCAATAATCTCATATTCTCCGTAATCCTTTACCACCACTAGATGAGAATGCCCACCGGATACTACCAGACAGATGAAGGGTGGTTCCAAATCTTTATTCTCAATATAGTTGGCACTGATATGACCTTCAATATGATGTACGCCTATGAGAGGAATGCCTGTTGCAAAACTGATTGCCTTCGCTGCCGAAACGCCGACCAGAAGCGGTCCCACAAGTCCCGGACCGTATGTTACGGCTATCGCATCCATATCCTTAAGGGCATACCCGGATTCCTTTAAGGCTTCTTCAATCACCTGGTTAATCTTTTCAATATGCTTTCTGGAGGCAATCTCCGGCACAACACCTCCGTACAGGGTATGAAGGGCAATCTGTGTTGCAATCACATTGGAGCATACCTCTCTGCCGTTTTTCACTACGGCAGCCGCTGTTTCATCACAGGAGCTCTCTATTGCCAGGATTAAAATCTCTTTTTCCACGTTTCTACCATGCCTTTCCCTTGCCGTCCTTATTCTCCGGTATCGGCATTCTCAGCCCTGTCCCATCCTAAGATTTTCCAGTGACCGTCTGCATCCTTATGCAGTATAAAAACTTCATCCACGGTTCTCTTGGAAGAGCCGCTCTGTAACACATAGGAGCAGTACAATTTGGCATACTTTTCATCGTTATATGTAAAATACTCCACATCATCACTGGATGGAATAAAATAACTGCTGATCCGGATGTTTTTTTCTTTATATTCGTTAATCTGCTTGGTAAGCTCTATCAGATAGGTATTCCAGTCATTGTTGGCAGCAAGCCTGTCATCATACAGCTTATAGGTCTGTTCTGCAAGCTGTTCCAGTTCCGTATTACTGTATTCTTCATTGTAAAAGCATTTGGTGATATCACTGTAAAACTTCACTACTTCCTTAGGAGAAGGAGGATAGGTATAGGACAGGTTTCTGTTAATCAGTTCCTGTGCCACGGTAAGATTCAGATTTTCCTCGTTTCCGGCTGCGGCCCTGTTACTTAAGTAATAGTAATAACCGATCATTCCGACCACAAGAATCAAAATGACCAGCCCGCTTTTATAGATATCTTTTTTTCCGTCTTTCTGCTTGTTCGAAACCGGAGATCTTGAGATACCCGCTCTTACCATACGCTTCTCCTTTCCACAATATTTTTGCTTCTACATAACTTTGGCTGCTTATTCCTGATCTTCAAACATAAGCTCTGCCGTCCTGCCGTCCTTTGCTGCCACGGATGCCGGAAATATTTTGCGTACTGCCGGCATATATTCCTCCGGATAAGGCAGGGAGGGACTGTAATGGGTCAGCCACATTTCCTTCACTTCGGCCCGTTTTGCCATTTCTGCTGCCTCATAAAAGGTCATATGCTTATATTCTTTCGCTTTCGTCAGTTTGTCCGGCTCTCCATACATGCCTTCGCAGATAAAAAGGTCGGAATGCATGGCATGCTCCACAATACTTTCCGTAGGTCTGGTATCCGTGGTATAGGTGACTTTGATTCCCTTTCTGGCAGGGCCTAACACCATGTCCGGCTTTAATACCCTGTCAGGAAGAACAATCTCTTCTCCCTTTTGTAATCTGTTCCAATACTGCTTGTCTATATTTTCCGCTACGGCTTTTTCCACTTCAAATCTGCCGGCTCTCTCAACAGTCATTGTATATCCATAGCATACCACATTATGGTTCACCTTAAAAGCCTCTATGGAGAAACCGTCGAATAAAAATTTTTCCGTATTCTCAGTGATTTCCCTGCATTCAATCGGAAACGGAAGTTCGGGAGCAATTACCCTTAAAGCAGATACCACTCTATTTAAGCCCTTGGGCCCAATTAAAAGAAGCGGCTCAGTACGTTCTGCGTTTCCCATGGTCAGAAGCATACCGGGCAGCCCGCTGATATGGTCTGCATGGTAATGGGTAAAGCAGATAATATCAATCGGCTTGGGACTCCATCCCTTTTCCTTCAGTGCAACCTGCGTACCTTCTCCACAATCTATCAAAATACTTTTTCCGTTGTATCTCATCATCAGGGCTGTCAGCCACCTGTATGGCAGGGGCATCATGCCGCCGGTTCCCAGTAAACACACATCTAACATAATTCTGTTTCCTCTTGTCTGGTAACAGGAATCCGAAATCCACGTACCATCCTGTCATAACATTCTTCACATAAATCAAACTGATGCCGTACTCCGTCTTTCTGACTGAAGTAGCCAAAGGAAACCTCCGCGCTGAAAATTCCCTCTTTAATCACACCGTTTTCCACTCTGATTGCGCGTCCGCACTGATTGCAGAATATCTTTCCGGTTTTTTTCGTATCGTAATCTTTGTTCTCATACACTCTCATGCATCCCTCCGTAACTGTCTGTTACCTGCTTTTCAAGTATAGCATGTCCCTGCGGGTTTGCATGCTGGTAAATTATACAACCGTTTCCTTGCGTTTCCACATAATCAGTGCATCTTCATCCGGCTTTGTATAAAAGTGGGGACGCACCCCCTCACTGACGAATCCAAGGCTTTCATAGAGCGCAATCGCCGCAAAGTTTCCTATGCGCACCTCCAGTGTATAACTTAGTATACCCATTTTGCTACCCTGTTCCATCAAAAGTGTAAGCATTCTTTTTCCGATTCCGTTTCTTCTGGCAGTATCCCTGACAGCCACATTGCAAATGTCCCCATCCGTATAAGCTCTGAAGACACCGCAGTAGCCCACCAGTTCATCCTTTAACCATACCGTGACAAAATAAGCGTCGGGGTTTTGTGCTGCCCCTGCAAAAGCCTGCTCTGACCAGGGTTCACTGAAACACGCTTTCTCTAAAGCCGCCACCACGGCAGCGTCTTCCGGTTCCATTTTCCGGAATACCAAATGATCATTCATGCTCCATACGTTCTCTTTCTGCCTGACTTAAACGCAGGTAAATGGGCTGGTGTTCTGCAGCCGAAACCTGCCTGCCTTCTTTTAAGTATTTCTCTCCCAGCGCCGCCACTGCGCCTGCCCGCTGCCTGTTCATATGCGCCGGTGCAAAGCTTAAGGGTACGCTGATTTCTTTCAGAATCTGCTCTTTATAAACAGGTACACCATCCCCCAGAAAGATGACTTCTCTTCCCAGCCGGTTAATCTCCTGTAAGATTTCGGACAGACTCACGGCACACTGATCCTTCAGCACATGCAGATCCCCATTAAATTCATACAGACCGGTATAGACCTGATTTCTCCTTGCATCCATCAATGGGCAGACTATTTTTTCTGTACCGAATAAATTGTAAGCAAGTCCCTCCAGGGTAGGTACCTCCACAATGGGACACTCCATGGCAAGCCCGAGTCCCTTGGCAGTAGCAGAGCCGATACGAAGCCCCGTAAACGAGCCCGGTCCTGCCGCCACTGCAATGGCATCGACACTGCTTAAATCAAGATCAATCACTTCTTTCA
>JBJFCA010000001.1:0-7060 GCA_051888725.1 Lachnospiraceae bacterium | reverse complement strand
AGTTTATGAAAGAAATTTCAGCATTTATTGTAGAAAAAGGTACTCCCGGATTTTCCTTTGGTACAAAGGAGAAGAAGATGGGTATCCGCGGTTCCTCTACTTATGAGCTGATTTTCACGGATTGCCGCATTCCCAAGGAGAACATGCTTGGCAAGCAGGGTCAGGGCTTTAAGATTGCAATGCATACCCTGGACGGCGGCCGTATCGGTATCGCTGCACAGGCACTTGGTATCGGTGAGGGCGCTCTGGAAAGAACCATCGCATACACCAAGGAAAGAAAGCAGTTCGGCAAAGCAATTGCAGCACAGCAGAATACACAGTTCCAGCTTGCAGACATGGCAACAAAGGCACAGGCTGCACAGCTCCTTGTTTATAAGGCAGCACTTACAAAGGATCAGTACACAGTAGACCATAAGACCTCTTACGGCGTAGAGGCTGCTATGGCAAAATTATATGCTGCTGAGATGGCGATGGAGGTTACCACCAAGGCTGTTCAGTTACACGGCGGTTACGGCTACACCAGAGAATATGATGTAGAGCGTATGATGCGTGATGCAAAGATTACCGAGATTTATGAAGGTACATCCGAAGTACAGAGAATGGTAATTTCCGCAAACCTGCTTAAGTAAGATGAAACAGGCTGACACAAAAATAAGAAAAATAATAAGGAGTGAAATACAATGAAAATCGTTGTTTGTATTAAACAGGTACCCGATACAAAGGGTGGCGTTAAATTCAATCCCGACGGTACTCTGGACAGAGGTGCCATGCTTACCATCATGAACCCCGATGATAAAGCAGGTCTGGAAGCAGCACTTAGATTAAAAGATCAGTACGGTGCAGAAGTTACCGTTATTACTATGGGTCTTCCCAAGGCAGAAGATGTTCTGCGTGAAGCACTGGCTATGGGCGCTGACAAGGGTATCCTTGTGACCGACCGTGTACTTGGCGGTGCAGATACATGGGCAACCAGCCAGACTCTGGCAGGTGCCATCCGCAATCTGGATTATGACCTGATTATCACCGGACGTCAGGCAATCGATGGCGATACCGCACAGGTAGGTCCTCAGATTTCCGAGCATCTGGGTATTCCCGTTATTTCCTATGCACAGAAGATTGATGTAGAAGGTGATTCTGTAATTGTTGAGCGTCAGTATGATGACAGATATCATGTATTAAAGGCAAAAATGCCCTGTCTTATTACGGCACTGGCTGAGTTAAACGAGCCCCGTTACATGACACCCGGCGGAATTTTCGATGCTTTCAATGCAGACATTACTGTATGGGGCAGAGCAAACCTGGTGGATGTAGAGGATTCCAACTTAGGTCTTAAGGGATCACCGACACAGATTGCAAAAGCTTCTGATAAGGTTAGAAAGGGTGCCGGCGAAAAGGTTACTCTTGATCCTGCAGAATCTGTAGAATATATCATGAACAAGTTAAAGGAAAAACATGTAATTTAAGATTTACGTGAATTACATTGCCGTTTAAGGCGGCAGAAAGCGAGGAAATGATGAATTTAGAAGAATATAAAGGCGTGTATGTCTTTGCACAGCAGGTAGATAACGAAATCAACAGCATCGCTTTTGAACTGATCGGAAAAGGAAAAGACCTTGCAAAGGATCTGGGAACGGAAGTAACCGCAGTTTTGGTAGGTAGCGATGTAAAGGGTCTTGCAGATGAACTGGCAGCATATGGTGCTGACAAGGTTATCGTTGTAGACGATCCTGAATTAAAGGAGTACAGAACCGAGCCTTATGCTCATGCACTGGCTTCTGTAATCAACAAATATAAGCCGGAGATTTTCCTGGTAGGTGCAACCGCAATCGGTCGTGACTTAGGTCCCCGTGTATCTGCGAGAATCCATACCGGTCTGACAGCAGACTGTACACAGCTTGAAATCGGCGATTTCCCGATCAATCCGATTCCCGGCAAAGAGCAGAAGCACAATCAGCTTCTTATGACCCGTCCCGCATTCGGTGGTAACACCATTGCTACCATTGCCTGTCCGGAATTCCGTCCGCAGATGGCAACCGTTCGTCCCGGCGTTATGCAGAAGCTGCCCAAGGTAGAGGGTGCAAAGGCAGTTGTGGAAGAATTTAATCCCGGATTTACTCCTGACAACAAGTATGTAGAAATCTTAAAGGTTGTAAAGGCAGTATCCGATACCGTAGATATCATGGATGCCAAGATTTTAGTATCCGGCGGACGTGGCGTTGGCAGCGCAGAGAACTTCAAGCTCTTAGATGATCTTGCAGAAGCAATCGGCGGTACCGTAAGCTGCTCCCGTGCCGTAGTAGACGCAGGCTGGAAATCCAAGGATCTGCAGGTTGGACAGACCGGTAAGACCGTTCGTCCCAACGTATACTTTGCAATCGGTATTTCCGGTGCCATCCAGCACTTAGCAGGTATGGAAGAATCTGATCTCATCATCGCCATCAACAAAGATGAGACAGCACCTATCTTCGATGTTGCAGATTATGGCATCGTGGGCGACTTAAACAAGATCGTTCCCATGCTGACAGAGAAGATCAAAGAAGCAGTCGCAGCAAAGAACTAAACAATCATGGAAATGGAGACTTCCGGGTTTTATGTCCCGGGAGTCTTTTTTCTTGTACTTGTGTCAAAATGAAACCTCTGATATAATGCAAAATAAGAGTGCATAGTCCGGCAAGGCAGAATACAACGGATAGAAGGAACGGTATTTTTTTGTGGAACGAATTCGGACAGAAATGTTACAAAGTGCATATGGCAGAAAAAAGGTTCTGACGGATGTGACAATTCAGGCAGACGCAGGAGAGTGTATCGGGATCATAGGCAATAACGGCTGTGGTAAAACAACCTTGCTGGATATCCTGTCGGGTATCAGAAAACCGGATGCAGGACAGATCTTTTTTGACGGCACGCTGCCGGGTACGCTTTCAAATATCCGGAGATATACAGCGTATGTACCACAGAATAACAATCTGATGGAAGAACTTACGGTTTGGGATAATCTGCTTTTCTGGTATCCGGACCGGGAGAGTGCAGAGAAAGCCATGTCGGAGGGACTCCTGCAAAAGCTTGGAATAGAGCAGTTTGCAGGGAAAAAAGTGAGCCGGCTTTCCGGCGGTATGAAGAAAAAGGCAAGTATTGCCTGTGCTCTTGCAGGTAATGCTCCGGTCTTAATTTTGGACGAGCCCGGCACGGCATTGGATCTTGCCGCAAAAACGGAAGTACGTGCATATCTTAACTACTTTAAGGAACAGGGAGGGTGCATCCTGATTGCCACCCATGAGGAAGCGGATCTTGAGCTGTGCGACAGAATCTATATGCTGAAGAATGGGAAAGCAGAACAGGTAGACCCAAACATAAGAGGAATTGCACTTATGAATTTATTACTTGTTGACTGACAAAAATGTGCGGTGCAAGGAACCTTCCAAATGATGAAAGGAGTATGGAAGAAAAAATGGATAATCAGACACAGGGAAACGGCATGATGCCGAACAACACGATGCCGAACAACACGATGCCGAACAACACGATGCCAAACAACACGATGCCAAACAACGCGATGCCGAACAACATGATGCCGAATGGTAATTATATGGGAGCCGGCGGTATGATGACAAACGGCGGTCCCGTAAACGGTAATTATATGGGTCCGAACGGTATGATGATGAACGGTGCCCTGCCGCCTGCCCCAAAGAAGAGCAGGAAGGGGCTTGTAATCGGCATTCTGGTGGCAGTGGTAGTGGTAATACTTGCTGTGGCAGCAATACTGGTATACAATCTGGTTTACAATACCCCTAAAGCCAGATTAGAACGTGCATTTCAGAAGCTTCGGACGGAAATGTCCAATAGTGAAGATGATTTTATAAAAGAACTGAAGTATGATGAGATTCTTGCAAAAGCCAAGGAAAACCCCACCTCAGTAACAGCTTCCATCGATATGGTACTTCCTTTCCTGGAAGATGAGGTGTTTGATACCATCGGTGTGGATTATACCGGTGAACTGGATATTGCGGGCAGAAAGCGGGATGACCTGATCGATGTCAGTGTGGCAAATGTGGATCTGCTTACGGTGCATACCACTATTCTGGACAATGAATTGTATGTTGCACTGCCGGGATACCTGTCAGACACTTATCTGGTAAATCTGGATACCATCGGTAAGGATTATAAAGATTCTGTATGGCATGAGATGATGGAAGCGGATCTGGATGAGGATTTCAGCTTTGATGCTTTTTCCGAAGGTGAGGATAATTCCGGATTTGATGCGCAGAAATACGGAACACAGATAGCGGAAGAACTGCTTCCTGTTGTCGAGGAACACACGGAAGCCTTAAGCAAGGCCGTGTCTTATAAAAAAGGGAATGGATATATCAGCGTTACCATAGAAAAAGATGCCGTTAACGATTTCATAAAAGATCTTGGAGATGCGGTAACTGACAGCAAGGCAATCGAGGAATGCATGGATGCCTATCTGGAAAGTGTATATCATGGTGCAATCGATCAGGAAACCATAGATGAGGCAAAGGAAGAGGTTGCGGATGCATTATCCGAACTGTTTGACATTTCCTTTAAAAATGACCCGGAGATCTGGTTCTATCTTGATAATAAGGGCAGAATTTCTTCCATTGAAACGGCGGAGGATATTCGCTTTGACAGCAGTTATCTGTCAAAGATTGCTTTTTCCATGGATTTCACAGGGGAGGAAAATCCTACAGACTCCATTACCTGCAAACTGAAGGTCACTTCCGTGGATGATGAAACGTGCAACATGACTTTCAAGTGTGATACCGAACAGACAAAAGAAGAACGTTCCCAAAAAATCACCATGGATATGCAGTATGTGGATGAATACGGGGATAAGGAAGAGGAAACGCTTACCATCTTTAGTACCTTCAGAGAGGCCGATAAGGAGTTTACCATAAAGGTGAGCGGAGAAGAAGACGGCGAGAATACATTTGCCGTGTCTGTAGAGGGCGCATTTACCGCGTATACACCGGGCGAGAGCCTGACGCTTACCATCGGAAGCGGTGAAATTGAGTCAGCCGGAGAGAGTATCCTGAAGTTCTCCGGTACATACAGTGTGGGGCCTTCTGACAAGACAATCAGCAAACCAGAAGGTGCCGTAAAGCTGTTTGACATGACGGAAATGGATATTTACGGTGCAGTAATGGAATTACAGGAAGCATTTGAGAATTTGTCGGGACTGTTAGAGTAATCGTATGCGGGAGTTTTTAAAATATCTTGTAACAGAATATAAACGGGCAGCGGTCAGGCTGCCCGGCATTTTGCTGAAAGCGGCTATACCGGCTGTCATAGTGGGTATGGCTGTTTTTTGTGTGCAAAATCAGACTGCGGCAGAAGTACAAAAAGTCAGAGTAGGGATTGCCGCTCCTGACTCTGCACTCATGAATTACGGGATACAGTTTATAGAAGGAATGGATGCCATAAAGAGTTACTGCAGTATCGAAAGAACAGATGAAGCTACCGGAAAAAACAGGCTGACTGACGGTGAACTGGATGCCCTGATTTTTCTGCCGGAAAAAACGGTGGAAGGAATCTTAAGCGGTAACAACGTGCGTGCTACGCTGTATCTTGCAAATGATACGAATTTAAACGGCTTATTACTGGAAGAACTGCTAAAATCGGGAGTAGGTGCCCTGAAAACGGCACAGGAAGAAATCTATACGGCAAGTACACTGGCAGAACTCTGCGGAATGGACGATGCAGCCAGACAGAAAATGTTTGAAGAAATAGATGCCTTTAACTTAAAAATCTATTTAAACAGGGAGGGGTATTTCAAAACCCGTACCCTGTCGGAAACGGACAATGAGAGTGAGGTTAATTTTTATGGCAGCAGTATTCTGACACTGTATTTCCTGCTTGCCGGGGTGTTTTTTGGCGCCTGGCTGGTAAGAGAGAAAAAAGAAGGGAATATCCTTGCAAAAAGAAAGGGAATTCCTGTACTCTGCCAGCTTGCAGGCCGCCTGACGGTGTTGTTTTCAGGCCTATGGGGGCTGCTTCTTTTCGGTCATCTGCTTCTTTTTATCATACCGGGGAATATTTGCACCGTAAAATGGTCTTTACAGACATTTCCGGTTCTTTTTACGGCACTGCTTTTCGTTTCTTCCTGGACACTTTTTCTTTCCTGTCTGACAGAGAAGAAACATGTTTTTCCCATACCTGTGGTATTGTCAGCCCTGCTTATGGGATACGGAGCGGGCTGCATAGTACCTCTGAATCTTATGCCGGCTGCCCTGCAGAGACTCGCCCGCTGGAATCCGGCTTATTACCTGAGGCGGTCTTTTCTTTCGCTACTTTCGGGAAATGTACAGGAAAGCGGAAAATCAGCAGGCATGATGCTTCTCTTTTCTGCCTTCGGTATCGCGCTTGCCTTGATAAGCAGTATTTATGACGGCAGGTTTTCACATGCCGGAATACAAAGATTGGGATATGCAAAGAAGGGCAGGACGGGAAACCTGTTCATAGCGGTACTGAAAAGAACCATGATGCAGAAAACCTTGTGGATCAGCCTGCTGCTTGTTGTTTCGGCCTCCCTGTTTTTGATATCTATAGAGAAAAAATCCGAAAATAAGGTGGTTGCTGCTTTTTATACGGAAAATGCCGGTTATGAAAATCTCCTGTCTGATGTGACGGGACTGATTTCCTTTACAGAGTGCAGCTCCGAAGAAGAATTAAAACGCCTGGTGTTGCAGGGGAAGGCGGAGTGCGGTTATATTTTGCAGGATAACTTGCAAAATGAGATTCTTGAAGGGAATGGTAACTGGAGCATAACCGTGTATGAAAATGAAGCATCTACCATGACAAAGCTAATAAATGAGGTACTTTTTGAAAGAATCTTCTATCAGATCTCTATGGATAAATTTGAAGGATATATTGCAGAAAAGGAAGAATTTGCTTCCGTAACAGGAATTTGGGCAGACGAGGATCAGGCTTTTTCGTTTGATACGGTCTATCTTACCGGGGAAGGTGACGGACAGCAGGAAAAAGAGAAGAGAGATCCTGTCATCTTTTACCCGGCAGACATCATGGCACTTCTTTGTGTACT